>VMGQ01000024.1 GCA_007376635.1 Candidatus Peregrinibacteria bacterium Greene1014_49 | reverse complement strand
CGCGCACTTGAAGATCTGTGGGAAACGGAAATCCTTCACGCAACCATTCCTGAGCTTGCGGCATGCAAAGGCATTGCGCAGCCTGCGGATTACCACCACGAGGGTGATGTCTGGAACCACACACTCCAGTGTGCGGCGTCGTTTATCGAGGATCACAAAGCCGATACCCGCTGGGCTGCCGTTTTCCATGACATCGGCAAAACGAAAACCTTCAGCATCTCCGATCGAATTCACTTTGATCACCATGCAGAAGTATCCGCGAAGATTATTCGCATGGTCTTTCAGCGATTGCAATTTCCCAAAGCGCGCATCGATAAAATTGCGTGGATCGCCGACCACCACATGATGATGGGATCGTTTGCAGAGATGTCCCCTGAACGAAAAGCACACTGGTACTACCATCCGTGGTTTTTAGAACTTCTCCAGGTGATGTGGCTGGATATCGCAGGGACAGATCCTGCGGATTTTTCTCTGTATGAAGAGATTATCGCTGATTATAACCAATTTTTGGATGAACATCCTCGCCCGCCAAAGGCATTGCTCTCTGGTGATGCAATCATGGAGATCCTCGGAATTGAGCCTGGGGAAGAAGTAGGTAAAGCGGCGAAAGCGCTTGCGGATGCACAGGTACGCAAGGAGGTGACGACGAAGAGGGAGGCGAGGGAGTTTTTAGGAAAACTGCACCTCCGTGCGATAGGAATGAGTCTCTCTTTATCATTCCACGTTTCCCCACCTCCGAAACCTATTCCATTAGCCTCCAATGTGGAGTGAACCACAGCGACATACCTCTTCTGAAATAGACTCCTTTTCAGGGTTTTGCCACAATGGAATGGAGAATTCCAAAGAAAGATTTTCTATCAGAAAGTATTTCAAACCCAGCAGTTCGTACCAACTCGTCAGGTTTTCGATTGAGATGACAGCCGCTCCGCTTGCACCACTGATCATCAAGTGCACCTTGCAAACGTGCCAACTTCGGCAAACTGCTCTTTCCATGCTCCAGTAGCAAGACTTTGCCGTCTGGTCTGCAAACTCTCCGCATTTCTTGTAACGCTTTCTCGGGATGAGGGAATGTACAGAGGGCAAGAGTCGAGACGACCGTATCGAAGGAATCATCGAGGAATGTAAGTGATTCTGCATCCATCTTCATCAATGCAGGATGCAAATGCAGTCTGCTTGCATTTGTTTCCGCGATGCGAAGCATTTCTTCACTGAGATCAATACCAGTAACTGTGCATTCACGAGGGTAGAAAAGTAGATCTCGTCCTGTCCCGATGGCGACTGCCAAAGCATTTCCTGATGCTTTCGCCAGCAATTCTCTGCGGATTTTCTTCATTCCCGTCAGCGTCTCCAGCACGTTTAATCGCCAGTCATAAGATGATGCTTCCTTATTGTATTTCTGCCGTATATCTTCAGAGTTCAATTCCATGTTAAACAACATGGGAAGTACCTATGACATTTCTCTCATTCGGTACGAGATGTCTATATCGGAACATTGTACCTGAACCTGACTTGAGGTACTTCTCGAAGATCAGTGCTTGCTCTGTCGTTGGAAACACACATGCGAAACGAAGCTCCCACGGACAAAACTTTGAAGTATGAGGAACGTCGCCCTTATTGTGTTTTGCAAGGCGCTTCTTCACATCACGAGTGGAACCGACATACTGTCGTCCTTGGTTGTTTTCGAGGACATATACATAATGCCACATAGAGGGTCATGCTATCTCAACCCGAAGTGGCCTGCCAACCGTAGTCAGGAGGTCATGCCTGAACAGTCCACCTTCGCTCGCTCAGAGATTGCTATCGTAACAGCCATCCTCCGCTTTTGCTGGCCTGCCAACCGTAGCCGCAGCGACTCAATTGCTCAAGAAAATAGCACCAGCAAAAGGCTATGGATGGCAACCTTCGCTGCGCGAAGGTTGGTGGGCCGGGATGGAGTTGAACCATCGACCACGGGCTTATAAGTCCCGCGCTCTAACCAACTGAGCTACCGGCCCAAGGAGAAGAAATCCAAAGAACGGATTGTATGGAATGATCATAGCGAATCTAAGCATTGTCTGTCTGCCCACATTTATGGTGCATCTACATACGCTTTGTATTACTGTAATTCACCAATGCAGGGTAAAAAGCCGCCATCCCCAGAAACGTTCATCGCTGGCAGAGATGCCTTAGAAAATCTCGAACCTCTGAAGCAGCTCTTTACTTGGATTGGTCAGCACATTCATGCCAATCGCATTTCCGCTGCGCGCCTTCTAGGAGGAGCGGCTGCAATCGCCACACACACGGTTTCCCCTGTAGCAGGAACAGCAGCGTACCTTGTGAATACCGCTGGTGATTGGGTGGATGGAGCGGTTGCGAGAAATGCAGGACAGAGAACAAAGGAAGGAGCTATTTTGGATCCGCTTGTTGATAAGATCGTAACGGGGATGACTCTGTGGTACATCGCTGCTGTTCACAGCAATGATAATTTGCCTTTTCTTGCGGCTGTAGGCGTTTCAACGCTAACCGATTTTATCGTCCAAAGAATGCGCGGACCGTTTCGTTCACAGTTGCATGATGCCTTGAAGGCAGCTCTCCATCCGACTTTGTGCGAGGCCATTCCTCCTGGAGAAAACATTCAGAAAATCGAAGCAACGACTCTCGGCAAAATCAAATTCATTTTGCAATCCCTTGCTGTCACTGCTCTCCTTTCTCTGCCCGGAAATGACACGGTGGAGAATATTTTTGCTGCAGGGTCACTAGGAGTCTGCGTAGGACTTGGCGCAAATTCCTTAGTCAAACGCATTCGGCAATCGAAAAAGCCAAGGGCATAGATACCACTTTATTTCTCCGCCTTCACCTCCACCGCCAAATCCGCGAGCGTACCACTCAGATCCACTTGGATTGTAAATATGCCGGTGGCCTTAATTGCCTCAGGGATCGTAATGGCGGATTCAATGGCTTTAATCTGGAGTTGCTTTTCGAGGGCTTCGACGAGATGTTTCTCGGTGATGGCGGCATAGAGCTTGCCGGTTTTCGTGATTTTGCGTTCGAAGACGAGCTTCTTGTCTGTGAGAGCGGAGACTGCGGAATCGGCGACGGCTTTCTCACGCATCTTCTCCTCCGCGCGGCGGCGGATCACCTCAGCGTAGCGCTTGCGGACGGTTGGAGTTGCAACGAGTGCCTTGCGATGGGGCAGGAGATTATTCAACGCATACCCATCACCGACGACGAGGACGTCATTTTTCTTGCCAATGCCGGGGATGTCTTGAAGGAGAATTACTTCCATGAGTCAAGGAAAAAGCCGAGATAGTCTACCGGTCGAAATGCAGCTCGTCAATCCTTCTTTACGTAGTGGGTAAATGGGGCTGCGGTGTTCGTTTTACCAGTGTTTTTGCCTATTGCATGCCAAAACTATTTTCGTGGTTCCAAGAAGATCACATACCAACTTAGGGAATCAGCCAGCGGAGAAACGACCACCAACTCACTCCGGATCTGAGTGCGCGCTGCTCTTTGAGGTACCAGCGGTGCAGTGTCAAAAAGCGGTCGGAATGCAGAGAGAGCGTCCCGAGGCTTACACCGGAGACATCCTGGCTGATGCCGAACGTGTACAGAGGGGAGTAGAGGAAGATTGCAGGGACATCGGTTGCGAGAATTTCTCGTAGTTCCCTCAGTGCCTCGGTGCGTTCCTTCTCACTGCCGGTCTCACGGATGATTTCGAGAAGACTATCGCTGCGTTGCGACGCGTACTGTGAAAGGTTGTAGGCATCGAGCCTAAGATTTGCTGTTCCTGTATCCAGTCTTTGGATCCCCGAGCTATGCCAGTAGGGGTAGCTATCGAGATTATCAAGGAGCGATTCTCCAAAGAGAAGAACATCATAGTCGCGCTTAAGGAGGCGTTGCTCGAACTCCTGTGGCGTGTCGGGAATTTCGATCACCACATGCACACCGAGATCGCGCCACTGTGCCTGAATATTCTCGGCAACTTTTTGATAGGACTCTGGGGTGGGGCTCGTCAGCAGAGTAAGAGAAAGCCTCTCTCCTGCTTCATTGATGCGTACATCACGCGGATCAGTAGCGAGGCGTCTGCGGAGCATCCCACGCTCAAGAATGAGATCACTCACGCTGATGCGCTCTTCGATCGGGATCTGTGCTGTGCGCGATTGGAGGAAGAGCTCGACGAGCCTCTGCTCCTCAGCTGCCTGGCGATACAAGGCATTATTGGTGGTGCGCCAAACATAGGCAGAATCGATGATCGTGCCGTCTCGCTTTGTGAGGCGAACGATGTTGTCGCCTATCTGCAGAGAGCCAGTTCCAGCAGCGGTTGCGAGAGCTGCAATCCATGCGCCGGATTGCGTGGGATGTGTTTCTAACCGAGCGCCATTGAGGCGAGCGCCGCTCCCGGCAACACTCAGGGAGCCGGTAACGGTAAGAATGGCTCCCGTATCCAGGAGTACAACGGAGTCAATATGCAGTGGGCCGATGCTATTTGCTTCTGATCGCTCGAGAAGCCTCTGTAAGCGTACTTTTTCCGGCAAGTGCCAGTTCGATTCAAAGAGCGCACCCTGCGCTGCCGCAGGATCAAAGTGGTAACGCCAGTCTGAGGTGTCTATTTCCAGCAGTGGCGTATCGACAATGATGGATTCAGAGATGGTACGCACCACCTGTTGTTTGTCTGTGCCGAGTTGCATCCCCAGGCGGAGCTTGCGATCTTGGAGTACTGGTCGTTCCAGATTGAAAAACAACGCGACATATTGTGGAAGGGTGTACTCATGCAGCGTAAACGGGCGTGGGATCACCGGATCACCGCGATCATTGCGCGGAACTATACGGACGCCGTCGAGGTTTCGGATATCCGAAAGGAGCGCGCTGTAGTCCGGAAAGATCCGGAGAATGACGCGCTCGAGATAGTACGGAGAGTCTCCCGGGCGGAAAAAACGCTCTAGGGTTACTTCCGAACTCCGTTCCGTTTGGGCAAAGCTCTTAAAGGCGTAGGGACCGGCACCGATGGGCGCGAGACCAAAGTCCACGGTTTCCCGTAGGCGGCTTACGGGGACTCCCGCAAACGATTGTGCCGGAAGGATGCCGAGTGTGAGGTTACTTGGAAAGAAGCTGTAGGGTTGATCCAGACGAAAGCGGATTGTCCTGTCGTTTATTTTCTCTACGGCAACACCTTCAAAATTTTGTCGTAGGAGTGGATTGGGGAAATCTGGATCTTGGATGGTTGTAAAGGTGAAGAGTACGTCTTCCGGCGTGACCGGATGAGGTTTTTCCTCCGTGGAATCGTGCCAAAAGAGATCATCTTTGAGTGTCAGCGTATAGATCCGGGCGTCCGGGCTGACGCGCATCGTTGCGAGATCCTCCTCGATCCTCTGCGTTTCGGGGTTGTACCGGAGGAGCCCGGAAAATACGAGTGAAACGATGTCACGGTTCACATCATTCTGTACGGTAAACCACGGATTCAATGGCTGGAATTCGCCGACAGATCCCTCGATGTACGTTCCGCCGCGGGAGGGAGACAATTCGGAATGCGCAAGGTAGAAGCGACGCAGGAGAATGCCGAGGCTTCCCATGAATAGTACGACGAGAGCGAGGAATACCCAACGCTCGTATTTGCGGCCGATAGCGATCCATTGCGAAAGGTTCTGCACTGGAAAAGTTGTCCGAAGCAGTATACGTCAATTCTTGTTAGATGTACCACCGTGCAATTGCCAGTCCGAAGAATGCAACGGATAGCCAGATACTACCTTGGTACAGCAGCTTCTCTGCACCTCTCCGTTGTACATAGGTCGCTCCGGTTCCGCCGAATGTTGCAGAAAGACCGGAGGCACGGTGCTGAAGGAGAATACTAAAACTGAGGAGCCCTGCGATAATCGCATGAATAGTGGTGATGATCATGGAATATTTGTACCATAGATGCAGTGGATTCCAAAGAATTCGGTGGAATCTCCACATATTCTCCGTAAGGGCGCCTAGCTCAGTTGGTTAGAGCATCTCGTTTACACCGAGAGGGTCGAGGGTTCGAATCCCCCGGCGCCCACCACACTTCGCTCCCGCGGGGAGCTTCGCGTGGTAAACCGTGACGTTATCACAAAGACATAGAGAATCACCATTTCTCCTATCAATGCTTACACTTGACATACTTGCAAAGTACACGTATATTCATCAGCCAATTTCTTCCCACCCCCTCGGATGGAACGTCTCTCCCGTCTGCGCACCGTCGCCTTGCTCGGCCTCTCTGCGCTCATCATCGCCACCGTCCACACGGCTGCCGTAGGGCTCCCGGCGCAAACGTCGCTTGCACAGAGCGTCGTCTGTAGTGATGGCATCGATAACGACCACGACGGTTGGACGGACTACCCGAATGACGGGGGATGTGAGGGAGCCCTCGACGAAGATGAAGTCCAAGGCGTCTACGCTGATCGTGACCCAGCAAACTTTCCGGAACCCTCCAATATTCCGCCGGTCTATGTCACCGTCGCCGATGGTCGTGATTTTGCAGAACCGGGAGAGATCCTGCATTACGACATTGTTGTGGATAATGCCGAAGGTCCGGATCGCACCTTTGATCTCCGGTCACAGATCCCGGCTGAGCTTTCCATTGAAGCAGTGACGGAGAATCCGTTCATCGATGTTCGTTCTCTCACATGGCCGAATCAATTTGTGAAAGCGGGTGAAAGCCGCACATACGGAGTTGCCGCACGCATCGCTTCCGGTACGCCGGATCTGCAGGCACTGCGAGTTCGCGCGTATGTCGGACAGGCTATTGGTACGGATACGACCAGCATCTACCGTGGAGTTGTTCCTGCAGCCTTCTCCGTTAGCGTGAGCGATGGCGCTGCCTATGCAATGCCTGGAGATATTCTCGAATACGAAATCGCCATTCATAACGCAGAGACAAAGCTTGCTACCGAAGTGGACGTTGATGCAGCACTTCCGCACTACACAGAATTTGTTGCTGCTTCCGAAGGAGGGGCTTGGACGGGTAATGGCATTCGCTGGGATAATCTTACCGTAAGCCCGAAGGGAGATCGTTTGCTCGGCCTGCGCTTACGGGTGCGAAGCGATGCACCGCTCGGAACGGCTATCCAGTTTGTCGCAAACGTTAAAGGACATCAGGGCGTGGATATCACAGAAGTAGCAACCGCTTCCGATGTCGCTCCTCCGCAGATGGAGAATGCGACGGTTCTCCTGCGCAAATCCGCTGATCGTACCGAAGTCCGTCCGGGGGAAACCATGACGTACACCGTCTATCTTCGCAATACCACGGATCACACAATCACGAATCTCACAGTAGAAGACCGCCTGGATCAGCGCTATATGCGAGTTGCTGGTGCTGATGCGGGAGCCATGCAGGGTGACCGCATCGTCTGGACGATCCCGAGCCTTGCTGCAGGTGAGGATTGGCAGGTGCGCTACACCGTCTCCGTTGCCGAGGGAACGCCGCACGGCGAAGCTCTCCTAAACGTTGTCAGTGTAAGTGGGGAAGGCATGGAGGAGATTTCCCTCACACAGCGTGTCACTACAGCCAGCATCAGCGTCGTCTCTGCGTTGCCTCCAGCGGGAGCTCCTCTGGATCTTCTCTTTCTCCTCGGTAGTGGCATCGCCGCACTCGCACCAACCCTCTCTTTGCGCAAGCGCGTCTCGTAGAGGTGGAGCATCATCTTCGCACAAAAAAAAGACCGGGGTGCCCGGTCTTTTTTAGGATGGAAGATTAATTACTCGTGCTCAGAGAGGTGAATATCTCGGACATCAGATCCACAATTGTTGTGAAGTTGAGTTCGAAGGGAATATCGAGAAGTCTCGCCATGAAAGAGACGACGAAGAAAGCGATAAACGAAACAAAGAGTCCGATGATCGAATAGCGGATTGTGTGTACCGCTTTGCGGATCTTTTCCTCATTTCCTGCCGAGAGGATGAAGGTAATTCCACCAACGATGATGAAGACAAGACAGAGGATGGTCGCAATGATCAGGCCGAGAGCCACGAATGTGGCGACGATCTCGATGATGCTGGCACTCTCCAGAAGCTCACGTAGCATGGTAGAGGGGGGTAGAGGGGAAGTAGGAAAACTTATGCAGATGGCTCGAGAATTTTAAGATTAATACGCTGTTTACTCGTTCCTCCTATAAGACGAAGGAGGGTACGTAACGCTTTCACCGTTTGACCACCTTTTCCGATGAGCTTACCCATATCCCGGTCACTTACTTTGACTGTATGGAGCACACCCAAGTCATCTATCGTTGAAACAATGGAAAGTTGCTCTTTGTCATCGACGATGCTTTCGAGGACGTATTGGAGGAAGGAGAGACCAGGGTAATCTGTCGTTTCTGGAGTGGTCATGCGTCTAACTCTACTGATTGCATGAAAAAAGCGCAAACTCGTTATCGGTATATCGGGGTAACGGAATAACGGTGCAAGCATCGTTCAAAGTGAGTTTCCGACACTAGGCAGCGGGCTTTGCCTCCTCTACGGCGGCTGGGGCTACGGGGGCAGCAGTCACAGCAGGTGCTGCGACAACGGCAGCAGGTGGCTCTTCGTTCTTGGGTCGGCGCTTCGTATACCGGGTGATGTATTTCTCCATACCCTTCACACCGTTTTTGGAAAGAAGACGTGCAACCGTATTGCTCGCAGATGCACCCTTGGAGATCCAATATTCTACACGCTCTTTTTTGATTTCAACGGAAGAAGGATTTGCGGCAGGAAGATAGTGACCAAGGTGCTCCAAGACTCCTCCTTTTACGGGACGCGCTTTTTCGGCCACCACTATACGGTAGGTGGGGAGATTTTCACGGCCGGTGCGCTGGAGGCGAATGATGAGCATGGAAAAGGACTTCCGACGCATTCTAGCGAGGAAGAATCATTCCGCAAGCGGTAATCGCAGTATTATTTACGGATAAAGCGAATTTCGCGAACAGCATTTTGGTCATCGCGCTGGAGAAATCTCAGAAGTTCAGGAGCAAGAAGAGTTCCTTCTTGCTGGGCAAGAGAATGCTCGCAGATGACGGTCAAGGTACCGTCTTTGAGTGCGTGTGGCTGTAGCATGGAGGCAGGTTCGGGATGACTTTCCTCAAGCCACTTCTTCGCCCGGTACACGATCATGGAAGCGTTAGCTTCGTCGTAGAGACCACGCTTGCGGAGGACTTTGGGAATGAGGGAGGAGAGATGATCCATGGATGGAGTATAACGGTTCTTCATCCCACCTCCATCAATACTTTTGCCGTATTTTTCGCTGCTTCTTTCCATGAAGGTCTCGTGAAGTGCACTGGTCGTTTGGGGGGAGACATCATCGCTGCTTTCCAATCCTCAAGCGTTGGTTCGATGAGCATTGCATGACCCGCAGCAGTCTCCGGAATCGCCGTGCGATTATGCGCAATCACCGGACATCCACAGGAAAGTGCTTCGGCCACAGGTAAGCAATATCCTTCATACAGTGAAGCTGTGACAAAGCATTCTGCAGCGGAGTAGAGTGCCGGGAGGTCTTCTTCGGAAATATTGGGCAGATGCACGACATTCGCCGGTAGCGGATGGCAGGGGGCTTCGGGCATGACAAGCACCAGCTGCCGGTTGGTTTCTTGTATTGCACGGAATGCCTCAAGAAGCAGAGGAACATTCTTATGTTTTTTCCTTGAGCCAACATAAAGAAAGAAGGGATCCTTCAGGTGATACCGCGTTCGTATTGCCGCAACCGATGCAACGGATGCGGGGGCAAATTCTTCATCCACCCCTTCTCCCGTCACATGGCATTTGCGATGAACGGAGGATCCGTAGGTTCCGCCGATTTCGAGTGCTGTACATGAGCTCACGGCGAGAATTGCTTTCGCGCGTCGCATGGTCATTGCCATCTGTATGCGATAGGCAAATCGCCTGAGTCGGGAAGCATTACCGGGAAAGCGATGTAAAATAAGATCATGCACAGTTGCGACAAACGGAACTGGACAGAGGAGCGGGACAGTAAAATGTGGAGAGAAGAGAAGATCACTACCACTGCTACGAAGCACTCTTGGGAAGAGAATCTGCTCTGCTATTGAAAAGTGCGCAAAATTTGCAACTTGCAACCTGCAATCTGCAAGCAGTTTGATGTTGTGTGTCCATTCTTCTTTCTCTGATCTTACAAACAAGACATATTGCACGGGATCATTTCTCTGAAGGAGTTCCGTTACGATCGCACGCGTATAGCGCCCGAGACCACTCCTCGTCCCTGCAAACCGGCAGTCGATTCCTATTGTCTTCACGGTGCCATTGTTCCATTGTTCTCGAGCTTTGAGAACATGGATATCCGTCATTCACTCGCTGCGGCCGGCATTGCTCCTATAGATTCAGAAATACTGATGGCGTTTGTCCTGGGAAAAGACCGTGCGTATGTATTGGCACATCCTGAAAGAGAGTTGCATGCAGAAGAACAAAGGCAGTGGGATACCTCTATCGAACGCAGGAGAGCGGGGGAACCGGTTGCGTACATCATCGAACAGCGGGAATTCTATAGACGAATGTTCCTTGTCGATCAACGGGTACATATTCCTCGACCGTCGACAGAGAATCTTGTGGCAATGGCCTTGGATTTCTTGATGAATCCCCATGATGAGCATCGCGATTTAGAAACAGGAATCGTTGGTGTCGCAAAAGTGCTTCGAGATTGTTCCGCTGTACAAACGATCGTCGATGTTGGGACGGGGTCGGGGTGCATCGCAATCACCCTGGCTCTGGAGCGTCCGGATCTGCAGATCATAGCAATCGATATCAGCGCGGATGCGCTTATGGTGGCAAAGGAAAATGCCGCTCGGCTCGGCGCATCGCGCATTGATTTTTTGGAAGGGGATTTGTTACTGCCGATAAAGAATTACCGTGAGCCATTTATTATTGTGAGCAATCCACCGTATCTGTCGGATGGTGATATTTCGGCAAACCCTGATTTGCGTCATGAGCCTTCGTTAGCATTATTTGGTGGTGCGAATCGCAATACGCTTATTCAGCGTATGGAAAGAGATGCTTCTGCAATGGAGAATTGCACGGGAACAATTATGGAACATATGTGCTGAGGTGATACGATGCAGCCATGCAAAGAATGAAGAGCCCTGCGTCGGTCGTCACCGCCGTCATCGGCGCCCAGTGGGGGGATGAAGGGAAAGGCAAGTTGATCGATCTATTGGCAGAAAACTTTGATGTGGTAGCGAGAGCTTGTGGAGGAGCTAATGCCGGTCACACGATTGTCGTCGGGGGGAAGAAGCATGTCTTTCGTCTGCTTCCAAGCGGCTGCCTGCATACCAATGCAGAAATTGTTCTTGGTGCGGGAATGGTGATGCATCTGCCGACGTTGTTAGAAGAAATCGGCCTTCTGCGTAATGAAGGAATGGATATTGTTCCCCGTCTTCGTATTTCCCATGAAGCGCATATCCTCTTTGACTTCCATAAAGAGATCGACGGAGTTCTTGAAGAACGGCGATCGAAGCTCGGAAAAGGCATCGGCACAACGCGACGGGGAATAGGGCCTGCGTACATGGATAAAGCAGCGCGTACGGGAATCCGCATGGAAAAGCTCGGAGAAGATATTCGAGGAGAATTACAAAAGAGAGCAGATGATCTCCATGTCTCCTATGGCATTGCCCTCGATGCCGAGAGGGAACAAAAACAACTGAATGATGCAGAGACGATGCTGAAATCGTGCGTTACAGACACTATCCAACTTCTCCATGATCGGATGTATTCCGGAAAGCGAATTCTGATCGAAGGCGCGCAGGCGACCCTTCTCGATATTGATCACGGGACGTATCCGTATGTTACGAGCAGCTCCACGACGATTGCTGGTGCGCTTCAGGGGCTTGGGATCCCCCCCAATGCTCTTGGGGAAGTCATCGGTGTGGCAAAGGCGTACTGTACCAGAGTCGGCGCTGGAGAATTTTTTACAGAAGTAGAGGGCTCAATCGGAGAGAGGCTGCGCGAGCGTGGAGGGGAATACGGATCGGTGACCAAGCGACCGCGTCGTTGCGGATGGCTCCATCTTCCCGATCTCATTCGTTCGGCAATGATCAACGGATTTTCCTGCTGGAATATCACGAAGCTCGATGTGCTTGATACGGAAGCGGTGATCCCCGTAGGTATGGGAGAAAAGAACGGCAAGGCAATCATGCAGGAATTTGTCGGATGGAAGACAAGTACGGTCGGTGTTACCGCATTTGATGATTTACCAAAGCAAGCACAGCAATTAGTGGTATTCATCGAACAAGAAACAGGAATTCCGGTTCGGTATATAGGAACGGGGCAGGGGAGGGAGGAGATGATTGTCCGTTAGATCACTCTCCCCACTTCAATTTCTCCCGCAGTGTTCCAAAGAACGTGTCCTGTTTGCGTCTGAGGAATCGTACGGTTTTTCCACATCCGCATGCTGTTACCGTATCTCCACTCTGGAGCGGAACGTAGACCTGTCCGTCAATAGTGAGGATGACCTGTACGTCCTGAAATTTATTTGTCTTCGAAGCGACGGTGATCTCCACTTCGTACTCACTTGGAATCACGACCGGTTTTTGGCTGAAGCTATGAGGGTTGATTGGGGTGAGGATGGTTGCGGCAAGCTTTGGATGGACGATGGGTCCTCCTGCTGCGAGGGAATACGCCGTGGAGCCTGTTGGCGTGGAGATGATCAAACCATCTGCGTGAAAAGTTGTCAGATTCTCACCCTTGACCTTGGTGTGGAGATCCACAAGACGTGCGATTGTTCCTTGGGCAATGACTGCTTCATTGAGAGCATATCCGGTAAAAACCTTTTCTTGTCCGCGAAGTGCCTCTATAGAGAGGATGCTTCGCTCTTCGATAACGCCACTGCCACTGAGCAACGATGGAAGAATCTTAGCTGCCTCATGCAGTTCAATTTCCGCAAGAAAGCCGATGGTTCCGTCCCCACCGATGACCAGAAGGAGATCGATATCTCCCGCACTCGTATAGGAGGGGAGGTTTGCTGTTTCCGGAATGTCATTCTTGCGTTCAGCATCGAAAAATATCTGCGCGTTGATGCTCCGGAGAATCGCAAGGATCTCCGCAATCGCATGAGACTTTTCCTCCAGTCCAGACTTCACCGTTACGCCGATGCGTGGGTAGACAAGCACAGGATCATTGTAGTACAGAAAGCAGCAGCTCTGCAGTCCGTTCCCACGAGAATTTCTTTGCCTGTGAAGGTCCATTTCGCCGTAGCTTCTGCCGTAGATCGCTATCGGAAAGGATGCGTTTAAGACCATTTTGTATACTTTCTACGCTTTCCGGATCTACCGTAACGGCGCAACTGCCTGCCACTTCCGGCAGACTTCCTCTGTTTGTCGTCAGCACAGGAATGCCGCGTTGTAATGCATCTAGCACAGGGAGGCCGAATCCTTCATACAGAGATGGGAATGCGAGAACGCTGCAACGAGAAAGCAGCTCTCGATATTTTTCCTCTGGCACATATCCGCGCCATTCTGCCCCGGGAGTCGTTGTGGCAAGTGCAATAATCTCAGCATCTTTCCATCCACGTCCTCCTATGAGAAGGAGACGATATTGATTACGCAGATTCGGAGGCAATCCCGCATAGGCTTTAAGAAGTCGAAGCTGGTTTTTGCGAGGGCAAAGAGTTCCGGGGCAAAGAATCGTTTTCCCGTCCGGAATATTGGGTGTGGGATCTTGCTCG
>VMGQ01000023.1 GCA_007376635.1 Candidatus Peregrinibacteria bacterium Greene1014_49 | reverse complement strand
ACCAGATTTGCGAAGTCGTGCAAAAATTTCTCCATCGTACTGCTCTACAACAGTGCATAGGCGCTCTAACGGTGCTGGAGCCGGGGCGCGTACGTCGGATACATCGTGGACACAGAACAGCAGAATAAGGGGGAAATGTCCTTCGTTCAGGCACGTGTAAAAAGCTGCTGCATTTCCAGCTTTCTGTTGCTTTCATTATCCATTGTACACTATAATGGCCATATGAATAAAACGGTCACCGCTTCAGAAGCTCGGAATAACTTTTTTGCCATTCTCAAGGAAATCGAAGTTCCTGGCGTCTCTGTAACGATCACCTATGAAGGCCATCCAAAGGGGGTCTTGATGTCCATAGAAGATTTTGAGGGTTGGATGGAGACTTTGGATCTCATGTCTGATCCGGAGGAGGCTGCAATAGTGTTGGATAGGATGCGCAATTGGGAAAAAGAGGAAACGGTGACTCTTGAGGAATTTAAAAAGAATCTTGGGTTAGCAGCATGATGTACAAGATTATTATCCTCAAGCATGCACAAAAGGAGGCGAGTACACTTCCTCAAAAAGATCAGAAGCGCATTTCAGTAGCAATTACTTCCCTAGCGACTGATCCCTTTCGTGGAAAGCAAATGCATGGTGATTACAAAGGTGTATGGACCATTCGTGTCTGGCCCTACCGCATCATGTATAGAATTGAAAAGGAAATGGTGACGGTGATCGTATTGAGAGTAGGGCATCGGAAAGATGTGTATAGATAAAGGCAGACTCTATTCTTCGTCAAAATGATTGGGAAAAGGCTCCATGAAGCCATATTGCCACAATAGACGAATATGGCTTGAATATGCTATAATACTAAGAAATGCCGACCACACCCATACAAGTCTCCTGGACGATGGAAGATCTCTACAACTTGCTCATGCGGGGCATTGAACCAGACCTCTGCACAGACACTCTTCCCCTTCTCGATACGATGTATGTGGGCGAGAGTAAAAAACAGCGCAAGGAGAGAATGCAATCCTACAGCGAAGCCTTCAAGAAATTTCTCGATCGCTATGAGCGATTTACCGCAGCGCTCCATGGCGAATTTCGCAAGATCCAGTCGGGTCTTTTGCGCGCTGCAGAGGGGAAAGACCAAAAGCATGACGAGAATGTCACAGCGAACATTGAAGAATTCTTCCGCAATGCATGATGCATACATGCTTCTCCTTCTTCGGCGGAGAGTGGCGCTCTCGTGAGCGCCGGATGGTGTACGAAGCCGCACCAGAGAAGCCCAAACCCTCTCCGGAAGACCAGAAAAAACTTGCCGCATTCTTTGAGGAAAATGGTCACAACGACGATGTGCGGAAGGAGATTGCTGACTATATTCAAAGCGGTGGCAGCGTTCTCCCAGAAGAGGTCAAACTATTCCGTTTGAACACTCAGGATAAAATTGTGTCGAACAAAGATATTGATGCAGACAATATTCGGACGCTCGTCGCGGCTATTCCTCAGACGCCCGATGACTTGGTCACATTCGTTGTCAAACATGAAATCATCTCTGCACCAGAAGCTATGAGACTCAGTATTGCGGGGAGTAAGAATGCAGCAGAAAAACCATTACAGGTTCCTGTAGCACAAGAGCCAAAGCCCATGGAAACAGCGCCGGCCTCACCTTCCCCTCAGCCAAAAATTCTGCCTCTCTACAATGAGGAGTTGCACCGCATGAAGATTGATGAAGATTGGCTGAATGCAGACATCACCGAGCTTCGCGTACACATGGGCGATCTCGCTGCGCAGATGAAAGTACTCGAGCAAGAGCGCAGAGACGCCTTCGCACAGAAGCAGCCCGTGAGTCGAGCGGATCTACGGAGAGGAGTACAGCTCAGGACAAAAGAGGAGATGGACAGCGCTGCTACAAGACTACGCGAAGTTGCTGCTTGTCTCGGTCCGGTCATCAAGGAGTATAACCAGCTCAATGATATCCATCGGCAAAAGGAGGGTATGAGTTTTCTGGAGTGGGGAAAACTTCAAAGACCCAGCAGCGTTCGTCCGGTGACTCCAGAGGAGCGTGCTAAAAAATTGGCTGAAAGGGCACGAGAGGAACAGGAAGCGAAGGATCGCTTCGATCA
Organism: Candidatus Peregrinibacteria bacterium Greene1014_49; assembly: GCA_007376635.1. GTDB lineage: Bacteria > Patescibacteriota > Gracilibacteria > Peribacterales > Peribacteraceae > 2-12-FULL-55-11. The sequence goes on along the minus strand of VMGQ01000023.1, from coordinate 13,624 downwards.
GGCGGGACGTGTCCTTGCCAATCGTGGCTCTCTCGGAAACAAGATCAAAGGCTTGGAGGGAAACAAGGGACGCCTGAGAGATCAGTATGCTGCGGAATTGAGGGGATCAACCAAACCCAGCAGTGAGAACGCAGCCGTAACGCCATCCGCTCGTTTTCCGTATGGAACGAAAGGCTATGAAGTGCGTAGGAATCCCAATATGCCGAGTCCACGCCCACGTACACTTCCTGAGGACAATCTACAGCAAGATCTAAATCGCATGATCGACGAAGATTTCAGGGAGACCGCTGATTATCCGTATAGTGGACCGGAGGGGAAAGTTACCAAGCTAGGTTCCACTCCTCGCGGAAATCTCCGTGGTTCTAAAGATCAAAGTGACTTAGCGGAAATTTCTCTCACGGAAAAAGATGGCGTGTGTAAAGGACAAATTCTGCTGTATCGGCCGAAAAATGCATCCCAATTCACATCATTTGGATATGCAAAGGTTATGCTGGTCACCGAAACCGGTGCCGTCGTAAAAATCGATACTCGCAAGGGCAGGCCGAGGGTTGGGGATATTATTGGTGCGCATCCAAAGAATCGGCCAGCTCCGGATTTTTCTGTTTCAGATGCAGAGTTGGCTTCCCGCAGGGCATCGAAGGCATTGGAAGGAATTCCATCAAAGGCAACGATTAAGAAGGTTACTCCGAAGAGTGCTGAAACGAAAGTTGAGCCGCAACGTCCCCAGACGACTCTTCCTGTTATCAAAAAGAAAGAGGTACCTGTAGAGGGGTCAGCGACGCCAAAAGTGGAACCGCGAACACCCGAGGCGGATACAACAATGCCAGAAAAACCCAAAAAAGATCCTGAGCCAAAAAAAGATGCTCTTGATACAACGATCTCAAGCGATTACAAGTTTCTCATCAAGAACTTCGAAAATACAAATTTCGGGATTACCAAAATCGATGGAAAGCCTTGTCTGAAAGCGATGATAGCTTCCTCAGATACAGTCGCTGCCTACTGGCAGCGCACGACAGGCATGCGCCGTCCCATTATGTTTATTTTTATAAAGGATGAGGAAGTCAGCGACATTTTCCTCGGCACAAGCGATATTCCCCGCAAGGAAATGCCGAAGGAATTACAGGACATTGCGAAAAAATATAAAGGAAGAATTCTCGCGCCATCTGTTGCAGCGGCAATTCAAACATCTCTTACTGCTGCTTTGGAGGAAAACAGCGTCATCACCGATCAAGACCGCATGCTTGCAGAGATCAAGAGCAAGTTACCTTCCTATAACTTTGCAATCTTCGAAGGGCAGCAGTGTATTGTGCCGGGCTTGCTCTATGCAGACCGACATAGCGATCGTCGTGAGCCAGCGCCCGAAAACAAACCACGCATCCATGTTCTCTTCAAGGATGGCAAGATCACCGATCTTGTCCTTGCTGATGATGATGGAAAGCGATTCCCCCTTTCCGAAGCCCAGAAAGCTGCAATTGCTCCCTATAAAGGTGAAAAAATTGATGCCAATAGTGTGTTTAATATGTTGTTTGCCTACCGAGAAGCTGGGAAAAATACTGTAGTACCAGAGCCGGAGATGTCTTCCATAGATTTTCTCCGTTCGGAAATCGCAACGCGCAGACTCTCCATTGATCCACGTCGTTTGGACAAGCTTGCAGATCCGCTGTCTTCAGAAGATGTAGCAGAGATCATGGGAGAACTTCGAAAGCAGAAGATTGATCCGCGTCTTCTCGAACGGGTCGAGGCGGAGGCGATGGAAAAAGTGGAGAACAAGAAAAAGGAAGTAGATCTTCTACTACAAAAAAATCTGGATGGTGATCTTGCATCAGGATTGGAGTTGGCTGGACTTCAACGTTCAGGTGTAAAGGTTCCGGATGAGGTAGAGATTGATAAAAAAGCATCGGCGATACGGAAGGTTGCAGAAAAGCTGGTTACTGCTGAAGAGCGCCTCAAGCAGTGGCGCAGCGAGCGCGATGCCCTCATAAAAGAATTCAACGAGAAAGTTGGCCAGGCGATTTATGAAGCACGAGCAGATGAAACTCCGGCTGGAGAGGCAAAACTCCAGGCTGCAAAAGCTCTTTTCGACGAGTTCCAGAGTCGCTGTGATGCTTTTCGAGAGCGTCCTGTACCGGTCGACTCTCCCGAAGCTGCCATACAGAATTCTCGGCAATGGGGTAATCATGACGAACGTGTTATCAATGCGAAGAGGGCGCTCGAAACCGCTATTCGTGATAGAAAGGTCCCATCTATCAGTGTAGAAGCTGCAGAACGAGATGGTATGTCTTATGCAAAAGACATGAAGGAGCTCATGAACCCCGATTTTGAATCCAGTAATGCTTACTTTGCGGGGCTTCTCACAGATCTCAACCCTCGTATCTGTACGACTCTGGGTTTCCCAGAACCCGAAAATATCGCCGAGTGGACACGGCTTGAACGCAGTCGAACAGGTGACACCATCAATCTGCAGGTGCGCAGTGGAAGTTTCGCGGCTAACGATCAATATGAAGGTGATCTCCTTGGGGAGGTGACACTCAATGCTAGCGGATCCATCGTTTCGAAGCGTGCTGACCTGCAGCTAGCGCGCAAGATAATTGAGCAACGTGCCGATAGCCTAAAGATGCGAGAAAAACAGGCAATGAAAATGGCCGAGGAGAGCAAGAGACTGAGCAAGGCTGCTACCGACTTTCTCGATAAAAAATATGGTCAACATGGATGCCGAATAGATTTGCAGTATGTGGTCGATCACACTCTCCTCACTGTGAACAGCCGCGGCGGATCATACATTCAGCTTTCGTTCCTGCCGGGCTGGGAAGGAGCTGACGGAGGTGGGCTTATGATTGTTGATGATACTCAGGGCAAGTCATTGCGAGATACTGATCGTTTCAAAAATAAAAATATCACTCCACAGTTGATCGCAGACTTTGCCGCAGAGCAATTTTCTCTACAACCCAAGGAAATCGTCGAAAAGGCTGCGCCGCTTGCCACGAATGCGGCGAAGATGATCGAGGAAAAGTATGGAAGCTTCCTCACGGCAGTGTCCGAGGGCACATCCGTGGTCATCGTGCTCGGACCGAAAGGGGTTAAGAAAGAGAGGTATGTTCCTCCTGCGGCGAGGGAAACCTTCACGCTGCTTCCTAATGAAGGGGGCACATGGCACATGCACCGTGAACGCTCCACAGCAAGAGAATTCGATGATCGATGGAAAGGTGCAAAACTTGAGAAGCTCGCTGGCAGTGTGACGAATGCAGCGGATCTTGTAACGCTTGTCGATGAACAGCTCGACCTCAAGAATGTACAGAAGCGAGGTGCCGGCGAAGCACTGACGAAGCTGAATAAGCTCTATTCAGATGCTGAGAAGGAATATACGAACTACGAGGCACTTCGTGAAAAGGCAAAGAAGGGAGAGCAAGTCAGTGGTCTTTATGAGGCTATGCAAAAGACGCTGGTTCCATCGAAGGCGCTCCTCGAGTTTTGCCAGGCAGAATTCAAGCGTGGAGCGGAAAGTCCTCTACACGGTGTGGTTGCTCCTAATGGACTCGACCGTCCCATGATCATGCGACAATCCGTCGAGGGGTTGGTGCTTATATTGGAAGAAGAGCTGAAGAAGAAGCCGAAGGAGGCGGAGAAGAAGCCAGCGACGACCATAGAGGAACCTCAAAAATCTCCAGATGAACCCTCTCTAGATCCTCTTCCTGCCGTTAAAAAGAAAGGAGCTTCTGTAGAGAAGCCAGCGATGCCCAAAGAGGAACTGCCCCCATCAACCGATGCACGTATCCAGAAATTACAAGAGGACATTAAAAAGAATCCCGCAGCGCAATTGGAGACGCTTCGTGTATTTGTCGATAGCATACGCAAAGGTCCAAAGGCTCCGGAGCCGCAATATGTTCGTGCAGCGATTGCTTTTGTTAAAGAGTTACCCGCAGATTTCGATGGTGTGGAGGGAATCACCGTAGGGCGACTCTTGGAAAGATTGCAAGATGCTCTACAGGTAGTGGATCCAGAGATTCAAACGCGTAAGGATCTGGTTGAGCTCGTCAAAACGTACGAAAAAATGCCGTTAGGACAAATTATTGAGGCCTTTAAGGTCATGCCGGATTTGACCAAGGAACAGAAGGAATATGTTGCGCAACATTTGGTTCCTGGAACCCCGTTAGATCCGGCGAAGCAATCCTTCTCGGTATTGAAGGACATAGCCACTTCTTTGAAAGTGGATGATAGCTCTTCTCTTGATACAGCTCTCAAGGCTTTGGATGTTCTCGATAAAACATTGGGTAATCGCGTGGCAATGGATCGGTTGAATAAAATGACGAAACCAGGAGAATTTGGACCGTATCTCGCGAGGAGAACACTGATGGGTATGTTCTATAACGAGCTCTTTGATGCAAAAAGAGCATTGGAATGGAAGAAGCCGAAAAAAGAGCTCAAGCCTGATATCGGTTCTGCCTCCGAGCCAAAGCAAACTGCAGAATTTCTCCGTAATCAACGCAAACTTGATATCGCAAAGCGTGCGCCAGATCGCTGGATTGCAGCAAGTGATATCGGTGGCACAGAGGGATACTTGTACTGTTACGTCTCCAAGTCACAGACTCTGTATGCACGAAACAAGGATGGCTCCATCCTTTTCCGTTTCCATCCAGAGACGCTGAAGCATGAAGACATATCTGCTCAATCCAGAGAAAATCTCGGTTTGCCTAAAGATCGCACACCCGAATATGAGAGCAATCAGCGCAAGCTCGATGCCGCAAAGCGTGCGCCAGATCGATGGATAGCTGCAAGCGAGATTGGTGGTACTGAGGGGTATTCCTATTGCTACGTATCCAAATCAGAGATTCTCTATGCACGGAACAAGGATGGTTCCATCCTTTTCCGTTTCCATCCAGAGACGTTGAAACATGAAGACATATCTGCGAAATCCAGAAAAGATCTCGGTTTGCCTGAAGAGCGTTCCACGGAAAAAGAACGCTCCATGGAATCTACAAAAAAGGAAACCACGGAAGCTCAAAAAAGCTCCACCGATACCACTTCCTCTGAGCCTCAGAAACTTACCGAAGTGCAGCGCAAGAATCAGCGCAAAATCGATGCTGCGAAACTCAAACCAGATCGTTGGCTCCAGGCAGGGGAGATCGGTGGTACCGAGGGGCAAGGCTATACGTACTGTTACGTTGCAACGTCCGAAACCCTTTACGTTCGCAATCGCGATGGCTCGATGCTCTGGCGTTTCAACTCCGCCACATTGCAACCCGAAACAGTTTCTCTGGCATCCAAAGAAGGTCTTGGTTTGCCCAAAGAACGCTCACCGGAATATGAGAAAAATCAACGCAAACTCGATATCGCAAAAGCTCGCCCCGGTCTGTGGCTTGCCGCTTCAGAAATGAATGGAGCTCAGGGGTTTGTGTATTGCTATGAAGCGAATGCAGCCAAGTTCTATGCGTATCACCTTGGCACTCGTACGTTCCAAGTCCTTGAGGATGCCGGTATACAGTGGAGTGCTCAAGAGTGGCGTGAAGGAATGCCTCGGTTGCCTGATTATCTCTTTACGGATAAAGGTCCTCAGTTTATTGGACGAGATGGGCAGCGCATTGCTAGTTTTGAGGTCGAAAAAACGCGTGGCATCAGCGAAGCGAAGTATGTGGAAATGGTGCGCGCGTCTGTGACCAATGCCGATGCGTATCATACGCTTGAGGAATTGTTCATCGATCCCTCCTCAGGAAGATCCATCGCTCTTCCTGAACAAGTTTTGCGTGGCATCCGTGAGCATGGCAAAAAAATCACCGGATTGGACAATGTGGAAGCAGCTCTCGAAAAAGATTTCGGGATCAGCATTGAAACGGAGGTCGCTGCATTGGGGACAGAGATTAAGGCAGCTCCACATTCTTTGCGCTCTCTTGCCATAGAGATGCCGAAACTTCGACGGAGACTAGAGGTCTACCCGAAGGAATTTCTTACTGTTGCCAAGCCGCAGACGATCTACTTGATGCAGCATTGGGAAAACCTATACAAAGGAGAATGGCTCAAGGCCGGGGGTTTCTCCTTCTATGGAAAGGGCATTGGTGTAAAGGATGTGGATCACGCAATCGATCATGAGCTGATGCATACGGCGGAATATCAAGTTGGAGGACTATCATTGAACAATGACGAGTGGGCTCGTATAGCACATGGTGCAGATTATGCAGACAAGAAGGTATATGGAGGCAAGGGACAGGATGCTATTGCGAGTAAAGAACGCACATCAGATCGTCCGATAGGATTTGTAACATCCTATGCTAAAGAGGGGGGCATCGATGAAGACCAAGCAGATACCGCCAATTGGCTCATTCGTAGTGTAAGTTCGTACGATCAGGTGATGCGCTGGGCTGAGCAGGAGCCTCCACTAAGAGCCAAAGTCGAAATGACGAAACAATTCTATCGTTTGCATTCACAAGGCTTAATGGATGAGCAATTCTGGATGGATTTTTCATCGGGAAAAACGATCAATGCGCAGTATTGGGAGCAGCGCAGAAGTCAGCGCCGGTAAATATTCATTACTAAAACGTACCCGCCGACCAATCGGTCAGCGGGTAAAATACGTATCTTGAGGTTAGCTTCGCACCGTTCACTCCCAAATCTGTCCCGTAGGTCGCCATTTCTTGTCGACCCACTCGACGAAATGCAGGTACGTTTTCTCGGTACCGTCCAAATGTGTGACGGTCACAAGATAGCCTTTCACTTTCGTGCTTCGGAGTGACTCGTGAACGGCGTCGCCGGTAGCCAGCTTCCAGCTGGTCTTGTTGCCGTCGACAAACGATTGTCCGTCACTTGCCCAGTTTCCTTCAGGCACAGTGTAGTAGCCAACTTCCGTGCGGCTCTCTGATGGAACCCCAATAGCTCTTGGTGGAGGGATGGATCTTGTGGGAACAGGAATCGCAGGAGAACACCCAGCGTTTGCCATAGGCCGTGTCGTCACAGGCATCGTCGGAACGATCCGACGATCAATGGGAACCCAGTATTCGCGTAGGTTTCCTCCAGACGCATACCCGTAGCCAGAGTAACCCGGCGACAGTCCACCCATCGGTGTGTAGTGCTCACCGTAGTGTGATGAGGTATAGCCGTTGGAGTTTCCGTACACAGCTTGCCCATTGTAGTAACCAACGAGCGTCAAGTTGCTCGGATGATTCCACGCGTAGGGCGTGGAGCTGTACGGAACTCCCATCGGATGACCATTATCGTCGTACTGGCTCTCGACATTTGGAGGAGTCGTGTACAGCGTCCGGTTTCCTTGTCCGAGAACGGGGACACCGAAGACGGCAACTCTTCCTTCGGCTCTGGCCTGATAACTGATACCGAGCAACACGAGTAACAAAATAAGTTTTCGCATGATGGATCGACTCCAAAAAAAGGTGTGTAAGCTTCCCCCACGACTCTTCTTTCCGCGTGCATGGTTTTCCTTCGTCTGCACAGGTTAAATTTTTCCACAGGTGGGGACACCATGGAATCTGAAGCCTCTTGGAGAACACCTCCAAAAAAAGTGGCTTCATCTTCGGAAGAAAGAAGAGCGTAGGGTGCGGTATGTGAAGGAGCGGTTGAGTATAATAAACCGAAATATGATATTGGCAATAATTGAAGCCAAAAGAACATCACTGAACATGATTCCTCCATACCTCCAAAAGAGATCAATCTTGCCCCACGATTTTTCGTGGCATAGCATCCATGTCTCATGAAAGAGAGCACTCTCCCCACAGCGCTTTCCAGACGGATTTTGTGTGCGAGCGTTGAAGATGCCGATCTTCTTGCGAAGGATCGGGAAGATTCTGAAAGGCATTGTCTGCACAGGCACAGTCAGAGAGTATGGGAAAGACTTGCTCGTACTGAGCGAGAGACAATCCGCAAGAAAGTTGTCGATCAAAATGCCAAGAGCAAATTTCCACGAACGGATTCTTCTTTTGAGGAATATGAGTGTATTCGGATTGTGGAGACAATGCTTGGCGTAGTGAAGAAATAGGTATTTCTTTGGCATTTTCATCTTGCATAGGTACCCTTCCGGCGATGGCAACATTGATCCTCGCCGATGGGACACAGTTCCATGGTCAGTCCTTTGGCGCGCTTACAGACTCCGACGGTGAAGTTGTCTTCAACACCGGCATGGTGGGCTACCCCGAAAGCATGACGGATCCGAGCTATCGTGGGCAGATTTTGGTTTTCACGTATCCATTGATCGGGAACTATGGCGTTCCAAGTGAAGAAAAGAATGCTTGGGGTTTTAGTAAGAATTTCGAGAGCGAGGCGATCCATGTCCGAGGGATTATTGTCGCGCAAGCCTCTGAGGATTACTCCCATTTTGCAGCGGTATCGTCCCTTGGAAAATGGATGGAGCATCATGGGATTCCGGGCATTACGGGCGTAGACACGAGAGCACTGACGAAGAAATTGCGAGAGACGGGGGTGATGCTGGGACGCATCGTCTCAAATGCGCTCACTCCTAGCCCCTCTTCCGATGGGAGAGGGGAAATCGAGGATCCGAACAAGAAGAATTTAGTCGCAGAGGTCAGCTGCACTGAGCCGATTACGTATGAACCCGAAGGGGGAATATGGGAGGCGACGATCGTAGCCTTTGACTGCGGGATGAAGCGCAATATTCTCCGGAGTTTTTTGAAGCGCGGTATCCGCGTCCATCGCGTACCGTGGAACTATGATCTGCAGAAATCGCAACTTCCGTATGATGGGGTATTCATCAGCAATGGTCCGGGAGATCCCAAAGCTTGCGTAGAGACGATTGCGCAGATTCGCTGGAGCATTCAGCAGGGGATTCCGACATTCGGAATTTGTCTGGGCAATCAGCTAATGGCGCTTGCGGTTGGTGGAGATACGTACAAGTTGAAATACGGACATCGGGGGGCGAACCAGCCGTGCCTCCTCCACCCCCTTGCCCCCTCCTCCACGGGAGGAGGGGGAACACCACGGGAAAGTGGTCGTTGTATTATCACATCACAAAATCATGGATTTGCGGTGGACGAAAGGAAATTACCGAGCGGGTGGCACGTGTGGTTTACGAATGCGAATGATGGGACGGTGGAAGGAATCACGCACGAATCTGGAAAATTCTGCGCAGTGCAGTTCCATCCGGAAGCGACGCCGGGACCGGAGGATGCCAATTACCTCTTTGATGAATTTATTGCATTGATGCGCAAGGAAAAGAAGAATTGACCTCACTTCGCTCTTCCGCCTTCGCTAAAGCTACGGTGGTCAGGTCGGAGCTTCGCGGGGCAGGGAATTGCGGCTACACTTTGGTTATGGATTTTGTCGTGCTCTCTTCATCGCGCGGGACCACGTTCCAGGCAGTCATCGATGCGATGCAGTCGGGAGCATTACAGGCGCACTGTCTTGGATTGATAACCGATCGGGAGGATAGAGGATGTGTGGAGAAGGCAAGGAATGCTGGAATTCCCGTTGTTATTGTTGAGAGGCCAGCCTTCGCCAAGGCTACGGCCGGCAAGCAGGAAAGGCAGGAATACGATCGAAAGGTTGATGTTGCCATAAAGCAAATGGGACTATCGCCGGAAGGAATCGTTGCCTGCATTGGCTGGATGTTCCTCTTCTCTCCCTGGTTTGTCGGTCAATGGAAGAATCGCATTCTGAATGTCCATCCGTCCCTTCTGCCGAAATATCCGGGAGGGCATGCAGTGGATGATGCTTTGCAGGCTGGAGAAGGCGAGACTGGGATGACGATCCATTGGATCGATGAAGGACTTGATACAGGGAAAATACTTGTACAAAAAAAGTGTTCAATAAAAGAAGAAGATACAGTCGATACGCTCAAAGAACGGATACAGGAACTGGAGAAGGAGTGGTACCCGAAGATTCTGCAAGACTTGGAGACGGGGGAATGACCCCACTTCGCTCTTCCGCCTTCGCTAAAGCTACGGTGGACAGGTCGGAGCTTCGCGGGGTAGGGAATGGGAAATGGTATTCTTATGACAAATGAAGCATCCTTAATTCTCCATTTACTATGCCCGTTCCCAGCTTCACCACCACCTGCCTTGGCAATCGCATTATTGCCCGTGACGTTTACGAATTCCTTCTGCAGAAGCCTGAAGGATTTTCTTATAAAGCCGGACAGTTTGTGCTTTTCGATGTTCCGCTCATGGAGAACCCTGCCGATATTCAGACTCGTGCATTTTCTATTGCATCTGCGCCCCAGGAAAAAGAATTATTATTTGTGGCGAAAATGAAAGAAGGGGGGCGTGCGAGCCGGTGGATTGCCGAAGCATTGAATGCAGGAAGCAGCGTGCGGTTGCAGGGACCTTTCGGTGTATCTTTTCATCGCGACGAGTACTGGTGTGGCACCCTTTCGTGCACAGCTTATCGAAGCACTGGAGTCCGGTGACAGCCGCCAGATGGATCTCATCTTCGGTGTACGTAGCGAGGAGGATCTGTTTTGGGTAGAGGAGCTGCAAGCACTTGCGACAAAGTATCCGCAGTTTTCTCTCCATTGCACACTAAGTGCAGGATCTCCCTCATGGACTGGTCACCGTGGTCGCGTGCAGGCTGTGATCGCTTCCGCCATTCCCAATGCGGCTTTCCGTCAGGTCTATATCTGCGGTAGTCCGGCGATGACGATGGAGATGAAGAAGATGTGTCTAGAGGACTGGAAAATGGAGAAGAAGGATTTGCATGTGGAGGGATATATATAAGATTGTGGGTTACGGGTTGCTGGTTACGTGTTGTGAATTTGTCATTCGCTTGCGGTAGAGACGCACTGTCAGTGCGTCTCACAGGTCATGAAACAAATCATCTTTCGGATCGATCCCCGGTACCCACCCTTCAAAATCCGTCAAAGGAATTCCGTGGTTCCGGATGATCACTGCGGGAACGGACTCTCCAGCATTCCCCATAAGCATATTTGCAGCGGTTGCGAGTTGATCGGCAACAGCTTCCTGTGTCATGCGGAGCTGTCTGCCGTAGAGATCTTTGCTTCCCATGAGTGAGCGAAGCGGATCGAAGCCGCTGACAACAAGAGCCTGAGCGGTAACGCCGTGTCGGCGTGGATGGCAGGTGGAGTCGGTGATTAGAAGGCCAATCGAAGACGAAGATGACGAAAAGGACGAAGAGGAATTCCTTTTCGTCTTGTTCGTCTTTTTCGTCATCAATGATTGCTCTAATTCTCTTCGCAATCTTCGGATGCTCGTAACGGGCTCCTCCGGCCATCCGATACAAAATCCTTCCTGCACATTGCTCTCATCGAGTCCGGCATTGGCAGCAAGCAGCACGCCCTTGGGAAATCCGTTCGGTTTCAATTCCGTAAGCATCGCTTGGGGGCATCCTGGAAGCACTCGGCCGTTCAATCGCTTTGTTTCATCCAGAACCGCCTGACGAAATTTCGGAGATCCGCCGCAGCGAGCGACCCATTCCTGTGCTTCAATGGTAGGTCGGATCATATTGAGATTGATCATTCTTCCTTCTGTGGTTGCGACAGCCTTGGAAGAAATAGCGATGATATCGCCGGGTTGTATATTTCCGTGTTTCAAAAGAATGGCAGCGAGGTCGTCGCAGGGATGCAAAATAGGTGTTTTTATGGGGATGAGGATCATGGAAGACAAGGATAGGGCATATTTACGATTTCGGATTTACGATTTACGATTTTGGCAATCGTAAATCCGAAATCGTAAATCGTAAATCGTTTCACCAGATTTCCGCCTCCTTCCCCTGCACCAATATCGTGTCCCGTGTGACGGTATTGTTTTCCAGATCCACGCGAGAGAGGCGAAGCTTGAGCAATGCGGTGGAGGGATGATGCAACGTCAAATGCTTGGGGGACTGAGGCACGCTCATCGAGAGTGTTGCTCCGGGAGGAAGCGTCCAACGGATGTATCCCAAACCCGTTTCGATGGGAGCCACATCTTCCAGGCGCGCGCGGCGTACTTCGCGACGGTGCCAGGATTCGGGAAGACTCAGAAGGAGTGGAGCGCCTCCTTCATTGATGCAGTCGATGATCGCGCTTCCCTGAAGCGTGCTTACATCGAGTGCGAGTGCTGCGGACTCCTCGTGCTCGACGGCGATCGCGACTCTCCCTTCCGTCTGCCATTCCAGAATCGTTGCCTTCAGTGGCCCATTACTCAGCGCGGTGATGCCGATGAAAATTGCCACGGCGATTACGGCATGGATACCGAGGTGTTGCCGAGGAGCAGAGAGGGGATCCGGCATAGAAAGGGAAAAGCCGGTGGATATTGTATCCTTTTTTTGTGTTTCTCACACATCACTCGTGGTATAATAGATTCAATGGAGCTCGACCCGCACACCTTGCAGCAAATCCTCCAGCGGATCTACCAGCAAATGCGCTGTCCACAGTGTGGTAATCGGGTACCGGTGGATTTCTCTGCTGTGCGTGTCGTGGCTGCGGGCTCACTTCTTTTGCAATTGAAATGTGAGGACTGCAATGCATTCATCGTGCTGCATGCCTCTATCCAGGGAGTGCCGAGAGTCCTCAGGGAAGAGGAGAAATCGGGCATCGTCAATGCTTCTTCCACGCTCCAGCTCTCGGGGCAGGAAATGGGGATGCTGCATCAAGCACTCCAAGAGTCCGATGGATCCTTTGAGAAACTCTTTGCGAAGTATGGGACGACGGAGAAGAAGGACAAATAACTACGATTTACGATTGGTGACTCGTCTCGGCGGAGGCCGGAGCCGAAGTCGGATTTATGATTTGCGATTTTTCGGTTGTATAATCGAAGCATGATGAAGATTGTTCAGAGATGCGGGAAATTCATTCTGGGAATATTCTGCATTACTCTTTTAAGTTCTTGTTATGGAGAATCGATGGATCAACAAAAGACGGGAAGTGGCGTGACGATTGATATCTCAACAATCATCCGGGGATTTGTGGATGCCGGGCTGATCGTGTCAGCCTCGGTACATACACTTTGGTCGGATGCGCAGCAGCGCGCGGCAGATATCAAAGAGGGAACGGAGAAGATAAAAGAGGGGAAAGAACAACTGGAAAAGGGAGTGCGGGGAGAGTGATTTGGATACTCGAGAATTTTTCTTGCATCATTACCACGAATCATTACAATGCAGCCACTTCACCGAAGTTTTTTCCCCGTTTCAGACGAGCGGTGCGGAAGAGCTGCGGTGTTTTATGTGTAATTTATTCCACCCCCGTTTCCATGCCCATCCCCGCACAAAAGTCCGCAGCAACCGATAGCTTCGATGCCATATCTCTGTCCGTTGCTTCTCCGGAAGATATCCTCGGATGGTCTCGCGGGGAAATCACGAAGCCTGAGACGGTGAATTACCGTACACAGCGAGCGGAGCCGGATGGACTTTTTTGTGAGCGCATCTTCGGACCGACGAAGAACTTCCAGTGCTTCTGCGGAAAGTATAAGGGAGTGCGTTATGCAGGAGTTGTCTGTGAGAAATGCGGAGTGGAAGTGACCAGAAGTATCGTCCGCCGAGAACGCATGGGTCACATCAACCTCGCAGTTCCGGTCACCCACATCTGGTTTCTCCGAAGCTCTCCATCACGCCTTGGATTGCTTTTGGATCTTCCTATTAAAACGCTCGAGCAGATTGTCTATTTTGCTGCATACATCGTCATTACGGTTGATCAGGATGCTAAGGTTCTCGGAGTAAATGAGCTCAACGAAAGCTTCGAGAA
>VMGQ01000022.1 GCA_007376635.1 Candidatus Peregrinibacteria bacterium Greene1014_49 | reverse complement strand
TACAGAAATATTCTCGGGACGTACAAAGGGGAATTGCGCTACGAGATCTTTTTTCGTTGAATCGCTCACAGTACAAATATGTGCAGCTTTTCGCAGTGCCCGTCTGAGCGTTATCCGTTCGATTATTTTGGCTTTCCATTGATGGGGATGATTCTGAAAAGCGATGAGATCATGGACAATAAGGATACAACACCTATGTCTCGGAAGGAGGGCCGGCACAATGAAGCTGCTTGACGCGATAAAGACATCCGGACGATCGCATTTCAAAACTTTTAGTGCTCTCCAATGCCACAGCATGCCTCGAGGGAGTGCGCGAATTGTCGCTCCTGGCACGCGCCAGGCATCCGGCACCGGATTGCCATCTGTGAGAATAGTCAGTGGTGTTTTTTCGAGTAACGCAGCCACTACTCTCAGTACCCACTGCCCCTTGCCGGTACGGGATGAGCTGCACCCTGCTCGTCCATCAATCCAGATATCCATACCCGTAGCTTACCGCGAAGTGTTCCACCGATGGAAAATTTTATGAGCGTTAAATGCATCACAGGAGTGTTTCTAGGGGTAGCCCCCGGGGGCTTTGCGGTGCTATCCTTTCGGTATGTCTTCACCGTTTTTCCGGAAACTGACCACACTGGATCTCGAGGAGCAGATTCTCAATGGCAGTGCCATCGTGAGTCTCATTGGTGTCCTGCTCCCTTGGATGGGTGGCGAATGGCTTGGAGGCGACAATGTCACCTACACAGGACTCGGATTTTATACGTCCTTCATCGGTCTCGCCGTCTTTATTTTACAAACTTTTATTCTTTTGATTACCTTCATTCCACTTACAGGAGGACCTGTTCTCATCAAACGCCGTCATCGTGAAGTTGTCCGGTTGTCTACGGCGTGTCTCTCGTCCATTCTCATCCTCACCGCGCTTTCGGTTCTTACGAAGGTAACATTTGAGTTCTCGCGCATGGAAATCCGCTTCGGTATCTACGTCACTCTCATCGGTAGCCTCGTTTCCACGCTCTATGCCTATCTTCGTTTCCAGGAACAGCGCAAATCTTCCGTTCAGGAGCTCTTTCATCATCCGGAAGATATTGAGCAAGTTCCCGAACGAAACGAGTCCGCTCCCGTTCCTCCTCCGCCGCCACCTCCGCGAGCACCGGAGCCGGAAGAGCATCGGTTATTCCGGTAAGGAATACGACCGCAGCTAGAAAAGCTGCTCCCGATATGTCTGCATAGGAAATTGGGAGCAGGCTTTCTGCCTGCGGTTGATATGTATTTCATGCTATTCTGCTCTTGCATGTCTGATTCTCCCTACATCGACGAAGACCTTGTCTACGCCGATCCCGAAAAGCGCGTCATCATTGGTAAAGTGGTGTTTGGGAAAAATGGCAACCCTCAGCCATTGCAAATGCCCGACTTTGTTCGCCCCATAAAAGAAGGGGAAGTACGAAGACCAAGCAAACCCCGCAAACGTTTCTATCCTTGGGGGACGTACCGTTCGATGCGCAAGCTGTACAAAATCGATGGAGGAGTAACGGAAACTGATCGCCGGATAACGCTGGATTCGGCAATGGAGAAGTCAGCGAAGGAACCGTTTTGGAATTAGGACACCACATTGCTTTTAAGCATAAAATAGGATATAATCCATATTAATACAAACTTCTCAATATCAATATGATTCTCAGCGTATTCTATCACAAGCATAAAAAAGGTTTCGTAGTGACAGGTCTCACGCTATTCACAGTAATTATTGCTTATGTTGGGTCAAACATTGTGTTTAAAGCGCAAGCTGTAGACCAGGGCAGGAGCCCTATCGGCTACCTCGATCAAGGAATCTCCAATTGCACTGTTATCCAAGGCTGGGCATGTGACAAAGATCAACCAGATACTCCGGTTGGTGTGCATATCTACACAGATGGGCCTGCCGGTGTGGGAAACCTACGAATTTTACCCGATGGACTAGGTGATTCTACAAACTTACAGAGAGAACATGGTGTAGGGGCTGCTTGCGGGCAGAGTATGGGTACAACGGATTTCCCGAACTGGAGGTATGGTCAACATGGCTACAAATTCACGGTGCCCAACTCTCTGAAAGATGGTAGGACTCATGCCATCTATGCATACGGGATCAATGTGGGCAGGTGGGCAAATAATACGCATCTTACCGGATCTCCTTTTATGTTGACTTGTCCGGGTCAAACCTGCGGAAACGGAATACGAGAAGGAACGGAACAGTGCGATGACGGTAACACAAACCAGGCTGATTACTGCTCTAATTGTCGCAATAATAATCCCCCCCCTCCTCCAATACGCTATAGATGTTGTTTGAATAGGTATCCATACACTTGCACATCAACGACACAGAGTTCTTGTCCCTCTGGATCCACCCTTAGTCGTTGGTAGAAGTGCGTGGTATAGGAATGAAGACTCACATTTCCTTCATTTTCCTAGAAGTTTCACCACTGTCTCCACCTCCTTCTTCGACCCCACCACAATCGGTGTCCGCTGTCCGCACGCAGTAATAGTCGTATCCAGCAATGACACTTTTCCATCCGACGATGCTCCGCCAGCTTGTTCAATGAGATACGCAAACGGTCCGCATTCGAAGATTAGACGCAATTTTCCTTGGGGGTACTTCGCTCCTCCGACATTGCTGAAAATGCCCTGACCTTTGCTCAGGATGTGATGAATATCGGCGACCATGCAGCCGGAGTACCGCAGCGTCATCGCTTCCAGCCAATGATCGAGCGCTCGCTTGTAGCCCGGATTATCGTGAATGGCGGAGAGATTGCCGGGACTAAAATTCTTCGCAGTGTCGCCAATACCAAGATGTTCCTGAAGAAGAATGAATTCGCCAATGTCACTCAACAAGAATGCATGTACGCCGTCTCCAGTGGAATACACGAAGATCGTCCGTGGACCGTAGAGAATATAGCCTGCAGCTACTTGCTCCCGTGGGGTACGCCCGATGATCTCCGAGCCCTTATAGATGCCGAAAATCGAGCCAATGGCGAAATTGACATCGACCAGTGAAGAGCCATCCAGTGGATCGAAAACGACGCTGTATGGCGCCTTTGGATCAATTTCAACGATATCGTCATGTTCTTCCGAACAGAAGCAGGCAACACTTCCACTTTCTCGGAGATAGTGCTCCATCAATTGGTCTGCGAGAACATCGAGCTTCAGCTGCTTCTCGCCGAATTGATTACTGCCGCCGGATAGTCCTCCTTCCGATGTCTGGATGGCATAGCGGATATCTCGACCGGCACGGGAAATATCGACAAGGAGATGACGAAGAGCATCCGGAGCTTTTGCACGCGTGCGCAGATGCCAGTTGAGTGTCGAGCGCGTTGGTGGTCGGGGTGTGGCTGAAACCATGTGATGAGGTTACGAAAGAAGTTTTCCGATCATCATTGCCATTTCGGTGACCCGCATGCCATAACCCCATTCGTTGTCATACCATGCGAGAATCTGCACCATTGTGCCGTCAACGACAATCGTCGATTCTAGATCCACGGTGCTCGAGTGCGGATCGGAAATGTAATCGGAAGAAACGAGGAGTCCTTCCTCCACGGCGAGAATCCCTTTGAGTTCGCCTGCTGCAGCTTTCTTAAGCTGGCTGTTCACCTGCTCAGCCGTCACTGGTTCTTTCATCTGCAATGCAAGGTAGGACGCGGAAACATCGGGCATGGGAACCCGGAGCGCCATACCATCGAGTTTTCCATGGAGATGTGGAAAGATCTTTCCAACAGCTTTTGCGGCTCCGGTCGTCGAGGGAATAATATTCAGTGCAGCAGCCCGCGAAATGCGCAACTTGGAGCTATCCGTGGAATTATCGAGAAGATTTTGTGAAGTTGTATAGGAATGGGTCGTGCAGATCAGTCCGCGAGCGATGCCTTTCCATGCATCGAGAACTTTGATCACCGGCGCGATGGAATTTGTCGTACAGGAAGCGGCGGAGATGATGGGCAGCGATTCCTTGAGCAGATGGTCGTTGACGCCGCGGACGATCATCGTCACGTCATCCTTCGGAGGCGCGGTGATCAGGACGGCCTTAGCACCGGCTTTGAGATGCATCTCGCACGTATCGCGGCTACGGAATTTTCCCGAGGATTCGATGACAAGATCGATCTTCAAATCCTTCCACGGACATTTGGCGGGATCTTTTTCCCGGATGACATGCACGGTTTTTTCATTCACTTTCAGGTGTTCGCCATCCGCTTCCACTGTCCCTTCAAAACGACCATGCAGTGTGTCGTACTTGAGAAGATATGCCCGCATTGTCGCATCACTGGAGGCATTGATCGCTACGACTTCTATTTCTTTGGAAAACCTCTGGAGCAGTTGCCTGTGAACCACCCGTCCGATACGGCCGTAGCCATTAATTGCAACACGGATCATGTCTGTATTGTACGGGTTTGAAGCAGTTCTTCAATACGATGTAGGGGCATAGAGTCTGTGGTGATCTTGTCGCCCCTACCCAAAGACACCAATGATCACTCCCAATACCGCAAAGAACGAGCCAATGATCCAGAGTCGCATCGTCACCTTGCTCTCTCCCCATTCAAGCGCTTCGAAGTGATGATGCAGTGGCGCAGCACGAAATACTTTTTTTCCTCCCCGCAAGCGTTTGCTCGTGAGTTGGATGATCACCGAGAGCATTTCCAGTACGAAAACAAAACCGATGAAGGGGAGTACGAGCACCTGGTCGATCATCATTGCGATGACCGCAAGCGTTCCCCCGAGCGCAAGGGACCCAGTGTCTCCCATGAAGAAGAGCGCTGGAGGAACATTATGCCAGAGAAATGCTGCAATAGCTCCAACACACACCGCACAGAAGGCCGCAAGAACTGCAAGACCTTCGAGATACGCAAGCATGCCGAATGCACCAAAGGCAATGACCAGGAGACCTCCGGCAAGCCCATCGAGTCCGTCTGTGAAGTTCACGGCATTGGACGTACCGACCAGGATGAAAATGAACACCGGGATATACCACGCCCCAATAATGATGTCTCCGTAAAAAGGAACGTAGATACTGTCATACCCGAGCTTTCCGTAAAACCAGAGTGCTCCGAGCGTACTGATGAGCAGCAGCGCACCGATTTTTGGAAGCGCGTCGAGACCGCGTTTCTTTCCGACGCCCGAAATATTCAGGTAATCATCGAGTCCTCCGAGAAGACCGAGAGCAAGCATCGTAAACAGCGGCAGATATACTTGTCCGCGCTGAAGAAGAGAACTTTCCACTGCACCTGTAAGGGAAAGGATGCGGGAAAAAAGAACAGTAAACAGAATAGACCCCCAGATGAGCACGCCTCCCATTGTCGGTGTACCGAACTTATGCTGATGATACGTCCGGAAGACCGTTGGCTCCCCGCCATCCATGGTTTCTACTCTGAGCTGCTTTCCTACTCTGTTTCTCCGAAGGAAACTGACGAATGGCGGTGTGAGAAGAAGGCCGACCCCAAAGGCAAACACTGCATAGAGCAGACAGAGAACAAGGGAGATTTCCGGTCGGGAGGGGAGGAGATCGAACATGGTGGAAGCATACTACTCCTCACTGCCCGTATGTACTTTATCGATATCGTAGAAGCGCATCTGCTCCTTCTTGAAGAGCAATTCGACTCTGCCAATAGGTCCGTTTCTGTGCTTGCGGATATAGATATCGGTAAGCCCCGGCCGATCGCTATCCTCTTCGTAGTAGTCTTCACGATACATCATCATCACAATGTCGGCGTCCTGCTCAATGCTGCCGGAATCACGAAGATCGCTGAGCTGCGGAATATTGCCCGGGCGGCTTTCGACTGCGCGTGAGAGCTGCGAAAGCGCGACGATCGGAATGTGGAGCTCGCGGCCGAGCTGTTTGAGAGATCGCGATATTTCAGAGATCTCCTGCACACGATTTCCTGCGTAGCTTACATTCCCCGTACTCATGAGCTGGAGATAGTCAATAATAAGGAGATCGAGGCCATGTTCCATCTGGAGGCGCCTAGCCTTAGCACGCAATTCCGGGATGGAGGAAGCTACGGAGTCGTCAATGAAGATATTGGCCTTTGAAAGCTCGTCCATAATCGGTCCCATGTTTTGGAAGTCGGTGTCATCGAGCTTGCCGCGTTGGAGTTTCCAGGAATCGACTCCCAGGAGGGAGGCAAAGAGGCGATCGACAAGCTGTTCCTTGCTCATTTCCAGAGAGAAGATTCCGACGCTCTTATGGGATCGTATCGCCGCATTTTGAGCCATATTCAGGGCCAATGCAGTTTTTCCCATGCTCGGCCGGCCGGCTATGACAATGAGGTCACTGGGCTGCAGTCCGGAGAGCTTCATATCGAGCGACTTAAATCCTGTGGGCACCCCTTTCACTTGGTCTTCATCTTTGGTCTCATGAAGCTCTGCAAAGCGTTCGTAGCGGAGAGTCAGGACATCGCGAATATGCACAAACTTTTCCTTGAGGAATGTATTGCTGATGGCAAAGACTGTTTTTTCCACCTCTTCGAGCATCTCTGGAACCGGACGCCCCTCTTCGTAACCAAGCGCGGAAATACGCTGCCCTGCTCCGATGATGCGACGATGCACGGCCTTCGTTTTGACGATTTGCCCGTACTGGTACACGTGCGAAGCCGTTGGCACTTCTGCGGCAAGTTGAGCGAGAAATGCGGAACCTCCGAGATCCTGGACTTTGGTGTCGCTACGGAGCTTTTCGCTCACCGTAACGAAGTCGATAGGTTGGTGTTGCTGGTACAGGCCGTGGATCGCCTGGAAAATCGAGCGATACACGGGATCGTAGAAATCCTCCGGAATCATAAAATCACTTATTTTCACAATCGCCTCCGGGTCGAGAAGCAATGCACCGAGAACGGTCTTCTCCGCATCAAGAGAATGGGGCTGGATGCCGATTGCTGAAGAAACCTGCTGGGGCATGGAGAGGGAATTGTTGTCGTGGCAGAGGGAAAGCGCAACGAAGTCGTCTTGCGACTCCAGCCGGAGTTTGATTTGCTCTGGGGATTGGTGTGGAGTGTGTGTGGAAAAGGATGTTTTGATAGGACGCCAAACTTTGCGTAAGCAAGCTGCTGAAAGGGATTCTGGCAACACCCCTCACCCTGTCCCTCCCCCGCTTCGCAGGGGAGGGGAAGACGTTATCCTGTGATCTTGTCTCTCTGTACTCTCAGCAATGCAAACGCACTTGAGGTGTGAATAACAGGACTTTCTAGAACTTTTTGAATAGCCTCTTCCAAGGGCATTTTGTGCACTTCGATCATCTCATCGGCATCTTGTTTAAGAGGATCTTTGGTCAGATCAGAGGCAATGAAGATGTGGTTGGCAAACGCAATAGCCTCCGATTGCCGCGTAACGCAATAGAGTCGGAGATTGCGAGCGCGGAATCCTGTTTCCTCGCGTAATTCCCGCTGCGCTGCAACGGTGACATCCGTTTCTTTATCGACGTGCCCGCTCGGGAGCATCCAAATATATTCTCCGTAAAACGGCCGATATTCGCGCAGGAGAAGCACGTTTAAGGGATCGGAGAACGCCACGATATTCACACAATCGCAGCGATGGACTCGTGGTGTTCTCTTGGTACGACCATCGGGCAGCACCGCTTCTTCAAGCAGTACAGACCAGCCGTGCCCCGAATACAGTTCTTCCAAAGCAATGAAACAATAGAACAATGCGCGGCATTGTTCCATTGTCCTTTCTGCGATGGCCAAGGCCTTATACGGGCAATGCGATAACACGTATCTCTTTTTCGAGTTTCACTGCTGTGTCCTTGTGCTGCTCTAAGAAAGCGCGAGCGGGCTCTCTGCCATTCCCTAGCGTGGTTTCGCCAACTTTGTAGTAGTTGCCCGACTTTTCAATCACACCATGCTTTACCCCAAGATCGAGGATGTCTCCGCTACGACTAATGCCACGTGCGTAAAGAATATCGAATTCCGCCTGACGGAAAGGAGGCGCGATCTTATTCTTCACCACTTTGACGCGGGTGCGGTTGCCCACAATCTCCTGGTCTTCACCGGCCACAGCCTTTTCCAGAATTTTATCGATGCGGCGGACATCAAGACGGATCGATGCGTAGAACTTCAGCGCATTTCCCCCGGTCGTCGTTTCCGGATTGCCGAACATCACGCCGATCTTCATGCGCATCTGATTGATGAAGATCACCGAGCAGTTGGTCTTGCTGACAATCGACGTGAGCTTGCGCAGTGCCTGGCTCATGAGACGGGCATGGAGCCCCATGTGGCTATCGCCCATCATCCCTTCGATTTCCGCTCTGGGCGTAAGAGCCGCCACAGAGTCGATGACGATAATGTCGATGCCTCCGGATCGGACGAGTGTTTCGACGATCTCCAGTGCTTCTTCACCGTCATTGGGCTGGGAGACCAGAAGGCTATCGATGTCCACGCCGATCTTCTTGGCATAGGTCACATCGAGGGCATGCTCTGCATCAATGAATGCCGCGCGTCCCCCGACCTTCTGTGCTTCTGCTATCGCATGAAGAGCGAGAGTGGTCTTTCCGGAGGACTCCGGCCCGTAGATTTCGATGATGCGACCTTTAGGGATACCTCCGCCCAGCGCGATATCGAGCGAAAGGGAGCCACTACTGAACTTCTCGATTGCGACAATGTTCTGGTCTCCCATCCGCATGACTGCCCCCTCGCCATACTGCTTAGCGATCTGAGCGAGTGCGAGTTTCACCGCTTCTTCCTTGGGAGAAGCGGAAGATTTAGAAGATGGTGCTTTCTGGGTGGATGCGGCTTGAGCCATAGAACGGGGGGAAGAAGTCTTCGGCATGGTCTGTGAAGGGAAGAGGGATGTAAAGGTGTATGAACGTACACCCAGTTTGTACGGTCATTCGAATTCTATCAAGAAATCAGAATTGCGGTCATTTGTGAAATAGTATGGTGTATGTTTGTACACCCAAAGAAAAACCAATATTTGCGTTGTTGTTCTTTATTACAACTGTCACGCATAAACAATCATTCCATTCTCCGGCATACCCCGATATTCTGATCCAGATCGGTAATTTCGCAGTACGATCCTGCGGGGCAGAGGATTCCTGCAAGTCCTCCACACGGCTGTCCCTCTTGTGATACACCAGTCGATGAAGTTGCTGCTGCAGAGCTACTTCCTGTGGAAGCGGTGCCACCAATGCGCAAGGAACGCAGGAAGGCAAGCCACTCTACACGCGCCTGTTCCAAATTCTCTTCACGCTGGGGAGTGAATGCAATTTCGAGATATCCATCGCGACGCTCTACAGCTAATCGCTGCTCTCCAGAGAGCTCGTCTAAGAAACGGATTGCCTTGCTGCCGCCTACACTGAGGGTAATCCCACTTGGAAGGGGTTTACCCGAAATGATCTGGAGGCTGACCAGTGCACTAAGAGAACCGGCCGGGATAAAGGCCATGGATGTCCCCGTGCCCGCAATGCCCCAGCGAATGGGAACCTGCGCAGAGACAGAGAGTGGCGTAGAGCTCCATTCACGCATCGAATCTTGTGATGAAACGATGCTTTCCACGACGAGAACAGGAAGATCCTCACCATCGATATTGTGCTCAAAGTGTCCGCGCAGGGCGGTTGTTCGTCCCTGGAATTCCCGCAAATTTACCGTTGTACTTTCCAGATAGGCAACCTCTGCGTCCCCTTGCCTGAGAATATGTGTTCCGCGTCGTGCGGTAGAAATGGTTGTCGGAATCACGGTTCCCGTGAGCGTTTGAGGTCCTTCTGGAAGAGGGGGAAGGATATTTTTTCCAGTACAGGCCGAAATGGCGAGCAGGGAAAAGGCCAACAGAAAAGAAAGATTGCGGGACATCAGAGTAAAAAATTATACAAAGACAAAGAGACGCATATCAGGAAGATTACGCCTTCTTCGTTTGGTCAAAGGCGTACACCGCACGACCAACGCGCTTGAAGTACGGCATCTTCTGAAGGTTCAAAGAAATCGTGCCCACCTTCACGGTGCGCTGCTTTCCTACTTCGGCAATGATCTCTTTTTTACTCATAGCACCCTTCTCTTTAAGAATGCGTTCAATGACATCGGCGACGGTTCCCGGCTCATATCCCCACTCACGGAGCGCGTAGAGACCGCGGCCAACGAGAACGAATTGCGGGTAACGGATGAGCTCATTATGGACGGCCTGGACGGTGACGTTTTTATGATCGAACTTTGCTTCGCGGATACGGTTTGCTATCTCCATGAAGTGGAGTGGCTGGCCAGTCTTCTTCAGGATAATCTCCACTTTATCGCGGATACTTCTTGGGCGAACAAATCTCCAATCCGTAAGCCCCCAACCCTCCGGAATTTCACGGAAGCGCTCATCGATGGAGAGAGCACTTTCCATAAGTTCCTTACTCGGTACGCGTCCGGGGAAGAGGCTGAGTCCCTGAACGGCGCTGACCATTTCCTCAAGTGCCATACACGTGCGACGCTTCTTCAAAATCTTCACCATCGCATTCACGATCGTGGTGACATCTTCCATACCTAGGGATTCCAAACGCCAGAATGGGACGAAGGAGAGGCTACGGCTGCCCTCATACAGTTCACTATCAATACTGAAGGAAAGACGAAGTACGGCTCCATCGACATCAGAGCCGCCTACAATACGCTTGAGAACGAGGGAAAGGAGAATATCTTCACGCATAAGGCCGCCATGCATCCGGAGGATGCCGCGAGCAACTTCATTCACCTCATCGAGCCGGGTTGTGCGCACTGTGCGGCGAAGCTTTCCAAGGGCGATACTTTCGATCTGGCGGATGCGTTCACGAGTGACATTAAACTGCTTTCCGATTTTCTCTAGGGTCTGCTTCTGCTGACCCTGAAGAGCAAAACGCTTCTTGATCACTTGGGATTCTTTATCTGTCAGAACAAGGAACAGATTGTTCAAGAGTTCCTGAAGATTGACGCTCAATGGATGAGCGGCAGACTTGGACGTTGTAGTGGTGGTTGCTGGTTCGGCCATAGTGAGGGGGAAAGACAAACTTCGTTTTACCAAAATATTGACAAAAACAAAAGATCAGATTCAGATTCGGCTCGACCAAGCATCGAGTTATTGCAAAGTCATTTTTGGTACACCGAAGTTGTCTAATGATCAGGAAAAGGTAATAATTTAAAGGATTATTCATACTATGTCAAATTCCTATTTTGATCCAGAAATGTATTGAGAATTGTGCAGGCGGCTGCAGCATTACCATCGTATTGGCTGTTTCTCGGAGTTGTATAGCGCTCATCAATATAGGATACTTTTTGCCCTTTTTGTGCAAGTTTTGCCCCAATAGTACGGACAATTGCCGCTTGCTTCCCTTCTATGCCCGTTGGGAGACGAGGCAGCCCCAGTATGCAATGGTTGCTATGATAGAGGTTCATGAGTGCAGTGATGCCTTCGAGAAGTTCTTCCAATGATGTGTGGTTTATGGTCTCTTTTGTCACTGCCATATCGGATCCTGCAAAAGAAATCGCGACGCCGGTATGGCGCGTGCCGATGTCGAAGCAGAGGAGAGTTTCAGAGATGGGCGACATGGAAGAGAAGTGTAATTGTTCAATGGTTCAATGGCTAAATAGTTCCCAATCGCTTTGCGAACCATTTAGGCATTGAACCATTCAGCAAAAAAATTGCGTAAGGGCAAGACACTCAACATTCACTACTTCTTTGTAGACGCCAACTTCGCCATTCCCGACTTTTTTCGTGCAGCATTCTTCCAGTGGATGATGTTCTTTTTGGCAGCCATATCTATCGCCTTGTAGGCCTGGGGAAGGAGTTTCAACACTTCAGCATTTTTCCCCTCTTTCGCTGCGAGCGTCACCTTTCGGATCATCGTCTTCATGGTGGTTTTTACAGGCTGTCTGCGTTGCTTGCGTCTGGCAGACTGTCGCATGGCTTTTATGGCAGAGGAGGTGATGGGCATGGGGGGCAGTGTAGGGAGGAGGGGGGCTGGGTGCAAGGAAAGCGTACGTCATGTTGAATGGCTAAATGGTTAAATGGTTGAATGGTTAGGTGTTTGAGAATGCTGAACCGCTGCGATGATCGCCTGCGAACCATTCAACCATTTAGCCATTCAACAATGTTTTTATCGTTTCAAACCGTTGCTTCCTGCAGAAAAATCCCTACACTGTCTTCGCTATGTGCGGCATCTTTGGATATAGAGGAAAACGGCTAGATGGTGGGAAGATCGTGGTGGAGGGCCTCAAGAACCTGGAGTACCGCGGGTATGATTCGTGGGGAGTGGCATGCGCCTCTCCTTCGGGCATCGACGTGCGCAAGGACATTGGCAAGATCAGTACGGTGGACAGTGATTCTTTTCAGGAAAGCTGCTGTCTGGCTCTGGCTCACACCCGCTGGGCGACCCATGGTGGAGTGACCCCTGCAAATGCTCATCCGCATCTTTCCCGGGACGGCAGCATCGCCGTAGTGCATAACGGCATCATCGAAAACCACGCGGAGTTGAAGGAGATGCTCAAGACCAAGGGATACGTTTTCGTTTCGCAAACGGACACTGAAGTCATTCCCTATCTGATTGAAGAAGAGATGAAGTCCGGTAAAAGTTTTTCGCAGGCATTCCGCAATGCCTGTCTACAGTTTCATGGGCGGTACGCCATTCTCGCACTCCATCAGCAGACAGGCATGCTCATCGCAGCACG
>VMGQ01000021.1:19737-20427 GCA_007376635.1 Candidatus Peregrinibacteria bacterium Greene1014_49 | reverse complement strand
AGTACAGACGGCTATGTCCTGAGTAACTACTATTTCAATCCCGCATTTCCCATTGGTACATTTGGGTCGAAGTATATTGCCAATACAGTAAATTGCATCCTGATAACAACTATTATTTCCGCCCAAGGGGCACTGCTCATCACTGGTGCACGGTTGCGCCGAACCTTTGCTGCTTTGTGAAGATATTGCGCTTGATGTCGAGCTTCTGAGCGAAGATCTGCTCACAGAACTTCCTGCCGATCCCTGTGAGGATTGACCGCTTGATCGATTGCTGCCCCCGTTAGAGCCCGTACTTCCCAGAGACCCCTGAGACCCCTGACTGCCGGCTGAAGTGCTACTGCGACTGCGACTGGATCCCGTACTCGCATTGCTCCCTTGCGAAGATTGGTTCCCTGCGGTGCAACAGCACCCGGAGTCCAGAGCTCCAAGTCTGCATCCGTCTCCACAATTTCCGCCATTGCTCGTGCAGTCAGCAGGGTGCATGCAGGAGGTACCCAGCGGGCACGCCCCCGCACTACTCTGCTCTGTCGCAGAGCTTCCTTGCGATGACGTCGGCGCAGGACAACATACATTTTCTGCACCACAGTAACCGACAATCTCTTCCGGTACACAAACATCGAATGTGAACGCACTGATGCACTGCGCGCCCGTAGGACAGAACTTGCAATGACCCATGCAGTAATCCCCATC
>VMGQ01000021.1:14713-19696 GCA_007376635.1 Candidatus Peregrinibacteria bacterium Greene1014_49 | reverse complement strand
ATCGTTTGTATTGCCATCATCACACTCTTCACCAGCATCGAGCTCCCCATTGCCACAGAGTCCGCATGTACCGTCACTCCCGCAAGTAAAACCGCTACAGCATGGAGTTACGCCGAGTTGCGTGCCTTGGAAGCAGCAGGTCGCAGTACAGCTTTCCCCATTGGCAGCGCACGTCTGTTCGCAGTCTGGAAGTTGGGTACAATCCCCGCCGCCAGTAGAGGCTCCTCCACCACCCAAACCCAACGACTGATTCCCCGTACCGATCTGGCTCACCAATTTTGTGGTACCTCTGGGCCAGAGAACAGTAGAGACCACCGTTCCCAAGGTAACGAACAGAATCGTCACGAGAGCCAGACGAAATTGGGTACCAAGCATGCTAGAACTGAGGATAGCAAGCTTTTCAGCATTTCCTCAAATAGGAATCACCTCCTCCCGCTCTGGCATCACTACCTCCATCTCCGGCTTGATTGCCTGCATGCGGTGCTTGAAGGGTTCCATTTGTAAAGGTTCACCGTGAACCAGAATCAATTGCTTAAGCCCGTCGATCCCGAGAATCGTACGATCGAGATCCGCCATATCGGCATGACCGGAATACGCGTGGATGTAGATCACCTCGGCACGCTTCGCAATCATCTCATCAAAAATACGAACGTGGGAAAGTGCAGGATCGATGATACGGCGACCAAGAGTATTCTCTGCCATATATCCCACGGCGAGCACGGTGTTTCTGGGATCCGCAAGTTCATTTTTCAAATGGTGACGGATGCGACCCGCTTCGCACATCCCCGATCCCGCCATGATGATCATCGGCCCGGGTGTACCGTTGAGCGCTTTGCTTTCATCGATGCTCTCGCTATAGCGCACGAGGGAAAACTGGAAAGGATTGTGTGCACGACTGAGAAATTCGTTGTAAATGCGCTGGTCATAGCATTCCGGGTGTTTCATAAAGACATCCGTCACACGCTGCGCGAGGGGCGAATCGATGACGATGGGAAGTGCAGGGATCTGACGACTATCCCAGAGCAAGTGAAGGTCGTAGATAATCTCCTGTGTGCGCTCGAGGGAAAAGGCAGGAATGAGGACTTTGCCTCCACGCTTCGCTGTTTTCACAATGACGTCTCTCAGATGTTCTCTCGCTGTTGCGATATCCTCATGCGTACGATTGCCGTACGTACTCTCGCAAATAAGCGCCTCAACAGAAGGCATTGGCTGTGGATCACGGATAATCGGCAAGTGCTTGCGCCCGATATCTCCGGTGAATCCAATGCGACGAATGCCTTGCCCCTTCTGCCCTTCATCAATTTCTAGCAGCACCATCGCAGAACCGACAATATGTCCCGCATCAATGAACTGCGCCCGTACACCAGGTACCACAGAGAACCAATCTCCATAGTTCACTCCATGAAAAAGTTCCATGCATGCTGCTGCATCTTTTTGAGTATAGAGCGGTCCATCGCATTTAATCATTGTGCCCTTAAGGTGCTTGCGGTGAAATTCTTCATCTTTCTCTTGGATGTACCCCCCATCCATCAGCATCACAGCAGCGAGATCTTTCGTCGCATATGTGCAGTAAATGGGCTTGCGATATCCCTGCTTCCACAGAAGAGGCACACGACCCACATGATCCATGTGCGCATGACTGAGAACCATCGCATCGATGTCCTTGGAAGGATCAAATGTGAATGTGCTATTTTTGATCGAAGCCTCACTGCGCTTGCCCTGAAAGAGCCCGCAATCGAGGAGGATTCTCTTCCCTGCAACCTGCAATTCGTGGCAGGAACCGGTAACCTCGCGAGCCGCTCCGTGAGGGATAATACGCATTTCTGTACAGTATAGCAGATGTTACCGATCTTACCTATACTCTCCTCCATGCACCGCTCCTCCCGCTTCTTTGTACTATTTGGTCTTGTTGGTCTTCTCAGTCTTCTTCCGCCGCAACTGGCAACCGCAACAGATCCTACAGACATCCTCCGCATCCGTGAAGAAACGAATAAGCGCTCAGAATTACAACGTGAGCAGCAGCGCGCCCGCAAACGCGCATATGAAAATCGTCCCACGGAACTGGATTCACGTTTGCAACAACGCAAACCTAAAATAGAGGAGCGGAAAGTTTCTCAGCGACAAAGGCGTAAGACCGTGGAAGTAAGGAAATCTGAATCGGAGAGTGTGCGACGACTGCGGAACCGTTTGAATGAAAGAGCATCGGTTCGTACCTCTGCAGCACTGGAAAAGCTGCGTGCGGATATCGTTCTAGCCGTCAACCGTGAACGTGAAGAAGCTGGTGCGCGACCGCTCCGCCGAAATCTACAGTTACAGGCTTCAGCCCAAGCCTATGCGGAAGACATGAAGAGTAGAAATTTCTTCAGCCATGAATCCCCCGAGGGAGAAACGCCGCAAAATCGCATCCAGCGCGGCGGCTACGGCAATATCACCGGAGAAAACTGTGACTGCCACAGCTTCACCGCTGCCTTCGGCGAAAATCTCGCTCGCGGCCAGCAGACTGCGGAAGATGTGATAAATGACTGGATGGAATCCCCCACCCATCGCGCAAATATGCTCTCGGAACGATTCAAGGAAATCGGTATCGGCATCGAAGGATCGTACTGGGTGCAGCACTTCGGAGCAGTCGAGACGGTGCCACGGTAGAGTACCGGGCTGACATCACACACCAATGGCTTTTAATAGCTCCTCAACTTCAACAGGCCGTAATGCCCGTATCTGCCCCTCTTTCAATTTCTCATCTTTCAACATCATGATACGCACTCGCTCCAGTCTCAACACCTCCACCCCCACTTTCTGACACATGCGGCGGATCTGCCGGTTTTTCCCTTGGGTAAGGGCCAAAAGAAATTGCTTGTCCCCCATACGTGTTATCTTCGCCGGTTTTGTTTTTTCCCCGAAAAGAGTCACGCCCTCGCGTAATTTCCGTAATTGCCCGTCTGTGATCGGTTCATCGACGATCACCATATATTCTTTTTCATGATCGAACTTCGGATGCGTTAGTCGGTACGCAAGTACGCCATCGTTGGTAAATAATAATAATCCTTCGGAATCTTTATCTAATCTGCCAATGGGAAAAACCTTCCCGCGCAATTCCTTTGGCAATAAATCCCGAACGCTGATCCCACGTGTAACAGCTGCTCCCCCTATTCTTTCCACATTCGTCGTCTCCACCCCCACCGGCTTATGCATCACGTAATACAACATCTCTTTGCGCTCTTGCACCACTGCGCCATCCACTTCAATCGTATCCACCGCCGGATCCGCCTTCTGCCCAAGAATCGCTGCCTTGCCATTCACCCTCACAAGCCCACGCTCGATGTATTCCTCGGCCTTGCGACGGGAACAAATTCCACGAGCCGAGAGGATTTTTTGGAGGCGTTCTTGCACGCATGCAGTCTACAGCGTCGTCGACTTCACCTCATCCTTAATCTTCTCGTAAATCACCTTTGCTGTTTCCGCACGAACGATATTTTCATCAGGGCGGAAGTAACCAGTCGGATTGCCACTTGCGTCTGTGTCACCGCTAACGATGCCCATCAGCGCCGCATAAGCAATATCGGATTCCCAGGGGTTCCCGGCAGTGTCTCTGAAGCTTGAGTACAGCGGCAGGACATCCTCACCAAAGGCATCATTGATGATGGCGATCACTTGTGCACGCTTTGCAGGAGCATTCAAAGATGGAGCGCTTGCCCGAAATATGCGCATACCCATTTGTTCTGCACAGACCACATACACCTTGGCCCAATGATTGGCCGCTTCACTGTGACGCGGAGGCGCTGTACAAGCACTGAGATCCACTTTCGCAGCAATCATCGCCATCTTCAGAGCCTCGGCAATCGTCACGTTGTTTCCTGGCATGAATTCCCCTGTGAGTTGTCCTGCGGCATTGCGATATCCGGAAACAATCCCCCATTCTGCAAGTGAAGAGATGTATGGGTTGAACCATGCGTCGGCGGGAACATCCCGGAAGACCGGTGCTGTGATATTGTCGAGTTGTGCCACGACCGCTGTGAAATCTGCAGCCTGAGTGGTCTCCCATGTCTGAAGTTCCTGCTTGAGTAAGATGACTTCATCGAAGAACGCGTAGCTGGTACCCGTAACGATGACAGCCGCAGCAGAGAGAAGAGTGAGGAAACGCTTCATGGATGTGAGTGTGAAATTCAGATTATTATACCACAAGCGGTACCGAATACACAAACGTACTCCCTCTCCCTACTTCTGATGTCACCGTTACATCTCCACCCATCAGTCGGGTGAATTGCCTAGCGATAAAGAGTCCGAGACCTGTACTTTGGGAGGAATCCGTGTTGCTTCCTTTGATACCCGCACGATCGAAGAGGTGAGCGAGAATTTCAGGAGACATCCCTTCGCCCGTATCCGTAACATCAATATAACCAAACTTCTCGTCACGTCGGAGCTTCACAGTGATGCCACCCTGCGCAGTATGTTTGATGGCGTTACTAATGGCATTGGAAACCGCTTCTGCAAGCTTTTCTCCATCGGCGGTCACAGTAATGGTCGCATCGGGATTTTCGATGCTCAGCTTGAGTCCGGCTTTCTCTGCGGGGACACGATAATCACGGATCGCACGCTCGGCGACTTCAAGGAGATGGGTAGGTATCAGCTTCACTTCGATGACTCCGCGATCGAGTCGA
The DNA here is from genome assembly GCA_007376635.1 of Candidatus Peregrinibacteria bacterium Greene1014_49. Lineage (GTDB taxonomy): Bacteria > Patescibacteriota > Gracilibacteria > Peribacterales > Peribacteraceae > 2-12-FULL-55-11. Next base: position 15,038 of record VMGQ01000021.1, on the reverse strand, counting down.
GAGATGTTTAAAATGTCATTGATGAGCGCAGCATTTTGGATCACAACTTTATAAAGCTCTTCGATTTCCTTGCGCACGCCGTCGCTCATGTCTCCGGCATCACCGTCGAGTAGTGATTCCATGGACCAGCGCATCGCGGTCACTGGAGCGCGAAGCTGATGGGATACGAATGATGTAATATCGCGGAGCGTGGCATTTTTCCCCTGGAGATCGCGGTTCAAGCGGATGTTCTTCACGCTCATATGCGCAAGAGCGACGATGAGCATAAGGGTGACAAGAGAGAGCGATGCGCTAGCAACCGTGATGTTCCACCGCACGGTTTTGA
>VMGQ01000021.1:13149-14655 GCA_007376635.1 Candidatus Peregrinibacteria bacterium Greene1014_49 | reverse complement strand
GTTCCGCTGGCTGCTCGGCAACGATCACCCATTGGTTATGGCCAATCGTCACCGGAAGAAACGTCGCAACCATACGCTGCCCCGTAAGGGGATCATCGTATTCTGCTGTGAAGAGCTCACCCGCCAAGGCTCTTGTAAAAGACGGTAATGACGCATAATCCCTATAAAGCCCATTGGTCACTGCGTACGTGGGGTGCGCGACGAGCGTTCCCGTATGATCAACGACAAAGAGATACCCGCCATGCGCGATTTTCACATTCTGGAGCCATTTGGTGATCTGATCTGCGTGGTACTCAAAGACCATTGCTCCGAGCTCTGCTCTATACACATTGGTGCGTATGCTCACTCCTTCCACTTGCGGAGTGCGTGTCTCCTGAACGGAAGAAAACCATGTTTCCCGGGAAAGATCCATGCCATACGATCCGGAGCTCGTGGGAAATTCTCCCCAAAGCTTTCCCTCCTGATCGACAACGAAAGAGTGATCGATATTCGGATAGGCGACGACCACAGCCTTGAGACGTGAGGAGATCGTGTAAATATTGCGTTCCTCGACCGCCTGCAGCGTCAGCGGCACGGAGGCGATGGCACGCGCAAGTTGGACGCTGCGCTGCAAATCCTGAGTGATCAAATCTGAGAGATTATTCGTTGCCGTTCTGTGCTCCGCTTCGATGAGACCATTTACGGAATGTGCGGCAACCTGATACGCATAAGCTCCAAGAAGCACAATCGGCAGAAATGCCGCTGCAAACGGCAACGACCACTTGAGGCGCGTCCACAGAATTCCGCGATCGTGCACAGTCTCCCCAAGAGAACCAGAAGCGGTCTGTGGCTGAGCCGGCTGTGCAACGTCAGGCATCAGATCATTCTAACAGAAAAAGGCTTCCCCCCCAATACGATCTCTGCTATACTTTCGAGAAACCAATACCCACACTCTCTATATGGCAAAACGCCGCAAAGGGCTTGGACGCTCTCTTCTCCTCACCGCACTCGTCGGTGCGCTCGTTGGCTCCTCTATGAGTCTGCGTTCCACTATGGGTGCCCAAGTCACTGTTGGTGGAGGATCTGGAAGTGGGGGAAGGAGCAATTCCAGTGTATGCACAAGCGCAACATGCGAAACAAAATCTTCATCTGCAAAATCTTCGGAAAAGAGAGAGGAGAAAAGCAGCTCATCCAAGTCTTCGGAAAAGAAAGAAGAGCACAAGTCATCCAAATCTAGTGAATCGGGAAATACCCAAGGCAACGGACAAGGAGCAAGCACCATTGGTGGAGAAATTGGTGGTACAATAGGAGGTGTTGGTGGTGGTATAGGAGGAGGCGTTACTGGAGGTATAGGAGGAGGCGTTACCGGAGGTGTAGGAGGCGATATTTCTGGTGGTGGCAACCAAAAAAACCCTCCGTCGAATACCTCTGGTGGATCCGATGATGAACGCAAACGAGCTGAGGAAGATCGCAAGCGCGCCGAAGAGGAATGGAAGCGTATAGAAAACGATCGCACACGCATTGAAG
>VMGQ01000021.1:0-13095 GCA_007376635.1 Candidatus Peregrinibacteria bacterium Greene1014_49 | reverse complement strand
CGCATTGAAGAAGAGGCTAGGCAGCGTCTGCGCCATGAGGAAGAGGATCGCCAGCACCGCATGGAGGAAGCCCGAAAAAACACGCAGACTCCTGTAGGCGGCGAAGAGAAGAATACCCAGCAAGGATGCTTCTCGATCAGCGGAGAATGGACTACTGATCGTGCACTCTGCATGCAGCCCACGCCGACTCATGCGCAAGAACAAACCACGGATCACTCTGATGAAGAGCGCATCCAGCAGGCTCAGCAAGAAGAGCTCCGCAGGCAAATGGAGAGTCGCTACAAAGCCCCTCCGGAAATGGATCAGAAGCGCATCGTGCTTCTCTCTCTCATCACCCAAACATCGCAGCGCCTCAGTGCATTGCGTGACGCAGGCATTGTGACAAATGCGGAACAGCGACAATTTGTGGACAGCAGCATCGAATGGCTGCGCGGAGGGGAAGCCTACTTCACGGAAAACCGCAGTGATGAAGAGTTGGATCAGATGGTCGGCTACATTCGTCAGATCGCGGAATACGGACAGGAAGTCGTAAGGCAAGCGCGCACGGTCGCAGAAAATGCGGGACAGACGCAGTCGAATATTGGAGAAATCTTCCATCGCACAGAGCGACTTCTTCTGGTATTCCCAGATGTCCTCGCAATTCTCACACGTGAAGGAATTACCGTGGATCCAAGTCTCTCTGGTGACTACAGCGCGCTCGTGCAGTACTTCCAGACCATAAAAACTGCCTGTGCAAGCAATGCAGCATCTTGTAACGCACTCGATGATGTCCTCACAGGCATGCAGCATCTCCAAGCCTCCGTCCAAAGTGTGCTTGCGGTCGCGGGCAAACCGGAAGTGGAAGCTCTGATTAAGGAAGTAGTCCAATCAAGAACGAAATAACGGAAATCGATTGCATACAAAAAAACCGCGGCCTCTGCCGCGGTTTTTAATTGCTTTCGCCCAAACATAAATCGCGCATTGCCTGCAGCACCCTGCGTTGCTGACTCAGCATCTCATCATACGTCGTCCGTATTTCGCGGTATCCCGATATCTGCTCTGTTTCGGGCGTTCCCACGATCCCGATCCGGCTGCCAATCTGTATGCAATGATCCATGCTGCTGTCTTGGAATCTGCCTGCATCGGAAAACTCCCACCGTATCACAATCGCATCCAGAGGAAATTTATCCATGAGATCATTCAATTCTCTGGACACTTCTTCGAGTGTCTCCATACGCTCATCAACTTCCGCCTTTACTGTGTCCAGTTCGGACATAGCGCAAAAATATACCCCGAACATGATCGGAGAAAATAAATATGTACAAAAAAACCGCAGCCAATGGTCGCGATTTTTACATTAGGCTGATAATGAGCTGCTCACACCCTCGGCTCGTATAGGAGCGGGAAGATTTTGCTGAATTAATCTGCGCTGCTGGAGAGTAAGCTGATTCAAAGCAGTGCCAATTGCAGCTGTATCTTGATCCTCAGATAGCAATTCCTTTAGGCGCTGAGCCATATCTTCGCGTAGTCTATCCCAGCCCTCATTTTCCGAAGACCTAATAAGCCCATTGGCAATTGCTTCAAGTTCTAGCACCAGTGATTCATTGACCATAGTTTTATTGGGGAAATTAGTCTAATTATACAATATTATTTATATAAGTCAAATACCCTTCTCATAACTCAATACAGCCTCAAAACACGCTTGCGCATCAAATAAGTGCGCGAAGCCGGAGCTTTGCCCAGCTGGAGCGCCTCTTCTTAGGGAAAAGAGAGCTCGTGAGAGAGAAACCGTAGGTTTCTCTTTCACGCATGAATGCAGCGTCTTGGCGGCGACCTACTCTTGCGAAACTGATGTCTCACTACCATCGGCGCTGACGGTCTTAACTGCCGTGTTCGGAATGGGAACGGGTGTTTCCCCGTCGCTAAGGCCACCAAGACGCTGCATTCAAAAGAAAGAGCACAATGAAATTATAAACTGCATTTACAGCCCGACGAAAAAAAGAGAATGAAAAAATAAATTTTCATATTCAATTCGCCCTCAGGCGCATGGGTATGTCCTGCCCGCGCAACTCCTCGTTTAACGGAGGCGTTGTGACAAGTAGACAGTACACTATTTTCGCACCGAAAAACGGTACGAAACGAAAAACGTACAATCGTCCATTCGCACCACTCGGCTGAACGCATTACTGCGCGTACACCTGTGGCCGATTTTACCGGTAGTCTTCCGGCGGACTTATGGGCAGACGCAATCTTAGGGTGAGCTTCCCGCTTAGATGCCTTCAGCGGTTATCCCGTCCGAACATAGCTATCCTGCGGTGCCGTTGACACGACAGCAGGTGCACCAGAGGTTCGTTCATTCCGGTCCTCTCGTACTAGGAACAAGTCCCTTCACGTCTGCACGTGGTTATGGAGGATAGAGGCCAAACTGTCTCACGACGTTCTGAACCCAGCTCGCGTACCGCTTTAATTGGCGAACAGCCAAACCCTTGGGAGCTTCTTCACCCCCAGGATGCGATGAGCCGACATCGAGGTGCCAAACCGGTCCGTCGCTGTGGGCGCTTGGGACCGATCAGCCTGTTATCCCTAGAGTAACTTTTATCCGTTGAGCGATGCCCCACCCACGTGGGAAGAGTACAACGTAAATCGTACTCAGGGCACCGGATCACTATCACCGACTTTCGTCCCTGCTCGGCTTGTGAGCCTCACAGTCAGGCCACCTTATGCGATTACACGACCACGCCGATTTCCATCCGGCGCTAGGTGACCATTGTGCGCCTCCGTTACAATTTAGGAGGCAACCGCCCCAGTTAAACTACCCAGCAAACACTGTCCCCCGGTCTGTTTCAGACACGGAGTGAGTCTCATCGGAACACAAGGGTGGTATTTCATATTGTGACTCCACCCCGGCCAAAGCCAGGGCTTCAAAGTCTCCCACCTATGCTACGCATGCAAACCAATAAGACAATGTCAGCATATAGTAAAGCTTCATAGGGTCTTTTCGTCCTTCCATAACCTATCCGGCATTTGCACCGGCATTGAAATTTCACCGGACCTTGTGTCGAGACAGTGCCCAGACCGTTATACCATTCGTGCGGGTCGGAACTTCAAAAGGTTCCTCTCGGAGGTTGGCCGAGATCTCCCGTAAAAGGGAGCGCACTAAACCTGACTGCTCAATGAGCAGGCGCTTGTTTTTTATTGCAACGCTTCGTTGCGCCCTATGTCGCCACAGGGATCGGACTATATCATCATCCAAAAGGAGAGAAATGAAGTAAAAGAATAAAAGGATTGAAAGGAGAAACTCCTTTTCCTCATTTTACTCTTTTCATTCTTTTTCATCGTTTCGGAGCGTCGCGTGTAGTCTCTGAGGATCCGTACTAATACACAACCGGCAAAGGCAGCTGGTCTGTAGCAGCCCTACTCTCTGGATGGAGAGCAACAGCTTCGTATACCTGCCTAAAATGATCTTGCGCATCTGAAGGGTTTTTCCTCGTAATGCGAGAGCTTATTCGATCCAATTCTCTTCCTTCTGATCCAAGAAGTTCCAATGGATATGCCTGTAATTCAGGGGTTGATGTATTCGTCATACGTTTCCTGCTGATTGTCCGCAGGAGTCAGATTTTCACATAGACAAGTCTAATTGTCAATGTACTGCTCCATTCTCGGATATTCCAGCATATAGCGACGTTTTACACTAAATATTTGATTCCGCGGGCGCGGAACCACGGTCTAAACAATTAATAATGGAATCTCTCACAATGGGCGTCATTCATAATATTCATAACTTCATAGTTAGCCCGTCCTCTTCGCTTTCGCGAGAGAACATCACCGTGTCTCGACGGTGAGACCTAATACCAAAAACATAACAATCATTCCTCAGTGCCGACCCTTTCGGATCGTTCGGGCAAGTTAATACGACCACCCGACAAGGAATTTCGCTACCTTAGGACCGTTCAAATGTTCCTTCAAAATTGAAGTCATCACACTCCTGGTAGAAGAATGTGATTGCTCATAGTCGCCCATGAGATCGGACTATATCTTTACCGTCGCTTTTGCAACGGATGTCTGACGTATAGTCTCTGAGGATTTTCTTCGCATATACGAAGAATCTTTCCTGCTGATTGCCTGCACTGAGCGGATTATCACTGACCATTGGTGTACAAATGTACACCCATAGTCAAGTACCGCCAGATACTCAGGGTTTCCAGCAAATAGTCAGATTTATTAACGTAACTACAACGTGGTCCGTTTTATAGTTACGGCCGGCGTTCGTCAGGGCTTAGATTGGAGCCGTAAAGCTCCTCACGTGACCTTCTGACACTGGCCAGGCATCAGCCCCTATACATAGTCTTACGACTTAGCAGGGACCTGTGTTTTTGGTAAACAGTCGCCCGGGCTCTTTTGTTGCAGGCGATGATCTTGCGATCACCGTCAGTCCTTATCCCGAAGTTACGGACGCTTCATTGCCGAGTTCCTTAACACAAGATGATCCGTTCGCCTTGGTCTACTCGACCATCCCACCAGTGTTGGTTTGCGGTACGGTTTCGTGAATCTCTCGAAGCGATGGTTTTCTTGGAAGCTGAAAGTGCCAGACTCATCCGCCTTGCGGCGGGTTATTGGGGTAAACGCTCAACTCAGCCGGGGGATTTGCCTCCCGGCCTCAACGCTTTGCGCCTTCCACGTGCAGTCAATGCACACGCTCTGGACTTCCTTCTCCGTCACAACGCTCCTCAAATGACGTTCGCCTTTTCCGTAGACATAATTCTCACCATTCTAGACTTCACTTAGCAACTAGGAATTAGCAACCAGCAATTATTCCTAGTTGCTAAATCTATAAGTCCAGAATGGTGAGAACCAGAGGCCGACAAAACTCTTGAACGCCACCCGTTGTCGATTTTCACGAAGTGCAGGAATATTGACCTGCTGTCCATCGGTTACGCCTTTCGGCCTGGCCTTAGGACCGACTAACCCCACGCCGATGACCGTTGCGTGGGAAACCTTGGGAATTCGGCGGGCAAGTTTTTCACTTGCCTAGTAGTTACTCATGCCAACAGTCTCACTTCCCTGCGCTCCACCTGACCTCGCGGCTCGGCTTCACTGCACAGGGAACGTTCCTCTACCACGTGTGGGATCACTGCTAGCTTCGAAAAGTTTTGCAGAATGCTTTTTCATCACACAGACAAAAAAGGCATTCTCCGGACTTTCAAAGTCAACAGAGATCCCACACATCCACGGCTTCGGTTGAATGCTTTGCCCCGGTAAATTTTCGGCGCATAGATGCATCGACCAGTGAGCTGTTACGCTTTCTTTAAAGGATGGCTGCTTCTAAGCCAACCTCCTGGTTGTTGAAGCATCTACACTACCTTTTCCACTCAGCATTCATTAGGGACCTTAGCCAATGGTCGGGGCTCTTCCCCTCACGACGATGGCAATTTGCTGTCACCGTCTCACTCCCGTCAGTAATAAGGCGGGTATTCGGAGTTTGTCAGGATTTGGTAGGTCACAAAGGACCCCCGCATCCAAACAGTATCTCTACCCCCCGCTGTATCTAACGAGGCTGTTCCTAAAAACATATCGAGGAAAACCAGCTATCTCCGGGTTCGGTAAGCTTTTCACTCCCATCCACAAGTCATCCCAATGTCTTGCGATACATTATGGTTCGGACCTCCAGACGCCTTCCGGCGCCCTTCATCCTGCTCATGGATAGCTCACCCGGTTTCGGGTCGTATCCCAGCGACTAAGCGCCCTATTCGGACTCGCTTTCGCTCCGGCTCCGGCTAAATCTGCCTTAGCCTCGCCACTGAGAATACAGTCGTTGGCTCATTATGCAAAAGGCACGCCGTCACCCTGCACCACAGTAGAGCCTGGTCTCACGCTTATCCGCGTGAATCATCATCAAGCTTCACTATGGTACAGGGCTCCGACTTTTTGTACGCATCACATTTCAGAAACTATTTCATCCCCCTTTCGGGGTGCTTTTCACCTTTCCCTCACGGTACTATCCGCTATAGATCTCTGTATCTGATTTAGCCTTGGAAGGTGGTCCTCCCAGATTCAGGCCGGATTTCACGTGTCCGACCCTACTCAGGATACTTCTGTCGCTTCCTCCCCTTTCGTCTACGGGGCTCTCACCCTCTATGGCCGCCCGTTCCAGGGTCGTTCGCCTAGAGGAGGAAGATCAACGTATGAAGTCCTACAACCCCCATAATAAATTACGGGTTTGGGCTGTTCCCCTTTCGCTCGCCACTACTCGGGGAATCTCTTATTGATTTCTTTTCCCTGGTTAATGAGATGTTTCAGTTCACCAGGTGACCTCCCCGCTTCGCTCCTGAGGTCGCGTGACGATTTATGATTGGCGATTGATGATTTGCGATTTGAAATCGCAAATCATAAATTTCCAAATTGTAAATCGTCTCATCAGACTTCAGAAGTGAAGCGGGGTCACAGAACATAACTTCTGTGGGGTTTCCCCATTCGGATATCTCCGGCTATTAGCGCCTGCCTAGCGGCTGACCGGAGCTTAACGCAGCTGGCCACGTCCTTCTTCGGAATACAGAGTCGAGGCATCCATGTGATGCGCATGAGTAACGTTTTTCAAATGCGTACTGTCCACATGCCACGCGCGGGCAGGACATGCCCACGGGTGATCTATGGATTTTGCCGTGTACCGGATCAGGTACACGGACGCCCCTATTTCGTCCGCCTTTAAGAGAACGCAATAGGGTGCAAATGCAGTTTCATAATTTTTCATTGTGCCGATGATGCGAAGGAACCGCGCATGTCTCCTGGTCTTCAACCTAGAGAAACCCTTCGACGCAGCCCCTCGTTGACACTCGGGGCTTTGCTCAGGGTTATCTCCAGCTTCGGCTCGCTCGCGCTCGCACTTGCTGGAGATAAAAAAAGCGGGTGGCTTACGCACACCCGCAGAACTCGGTTTCCCCGAATCTCGGGGCTACGAATCTTGCGGGTAAGCGTGTAGTGCCATAGGGCTCGGAGAGTTTACGGATAGGGCGTCTAAAGCGTCAAGGCTATATGCGATTTTCTCGGGGAATAATGGATGTACAAAGTTAGGTGCTAGGACATAACAATCTCTCAAAAATTCCACGGTTCATTGAGCCCACTTTGGACCCAATCAACCGCGTTAACTTACAAAGCGCATTACGCCGACTCCATCGCTTCTTCGCTTCCCGCTTCCGCCATCTCCTGCTTGGCTCCGACTCCGGATGCGTCCACTTCGGCACCTTCTTCAATGCCAGCGATAATTTCTCCTTCCGTCTCCTCGGAGGCGGCAGCCATCTCGCTGATCTTGTCATCGACCGGGAGAATCTCTTCGGCCTCCTCCTCGGCTTCCACGCGAGAGGAAAGTTCTACGGGCTCCACTTCCTCCTCTTCAAGAGTGAGCTTCTCCTCGGGAGCGACTTCATCCTTGAACTTCAGAAGATCAACGCGGAGTCCAAGTGCTTGCAACTCTTTTACAAGAACGTTGAAGGACTCCGGGATGGATGGGCGGCGAATCTGTTCTCCTTTCACGATCGATTCGTATGCTTTCGAGCGCCCGATCACGTCATCGGACTTGATCGTAAGCATTTCCTGGAGCGTGTGTGCGGCTCCGTAGGCTTCGAGCGCCCATACTTCCATTTCTCCGAAGCGTTGACCTCCATGCTGAGCTTTTCCTCCAAGCGGCTGCTGGGTGACAAGCGAGTACGGACCGACGGAGCGAGCATGGATCTTGTCTTCGACAAGGTGCAGAAGCTTGATCATGTACACCATGCCCACGGTCGTTTCGTACTGGAACGGTTCACCGGTGCGGCCGTCGAGGAGCTGAACTTTACCGGTTGCGGGAAGGCCAGCAGCTTTGAGGAATCCGTCGATTTGTTCTGTATGGATGCCATCAAGAGCAGGGGTAGCAATCTTGATGCCGAGCACCTGACACGCCCAACCAAGGTGTGTTTCAAGCACTTGCCCGATGTTCATACGGGAGGACACGCCAAGGGGGTTCAAGATAATATCCACCGGCGTGCCATCTTTGAGAAATGGCATATCTTCGCGGGGGACTACTCTGGCAACCACACCTTTATTTCCGTGGCGGCCGGCCATCTTGTCTCCTACTTGGATCTTGCGGGTTTGTGCTACGAAGACTTTGATCTGCTTGATGACGCCGGTCGGCAATTCATCGCCTTCAGAACGGTCAAAGATTTGAACTTCAACGACCTTACCTCCAGCACCTCCCGGAAGACGCAGGGAACTATCTTTCACGTCCTTGGCTTTATCGCCGAAGATCGCCTGAAGAAGACGCTCTTCTGGCGTGAGCTCGGTTTCTCCTTTTGGCGTGATCTTTCCAACGAGGATGTCTCCTTCGTGAACGGTCGCACCGATACGGACAATGCCATCTGCGTCGAGATCTTTGAGTTTAGCCTCACCGACATTGGGGATATCACGCGTCACAGTTTCGGCTCCAAGCTTCGTGTCACGAACATCGGTGACATACGACTCGATGTGGATGGAATCGAAGTAACCGTCTTGCACGATGCGATCACTAATGATGATGGCATCTTCAAAGTTGTAGCCTTCCCAAGGAAGGTACGCGACGAGCAAGTTCTGACCGAGCGCGAGTTCTCCATATTCAACGGATGCACCGTCTGCCAGAACTGTTCCACGATGCACAGTATCACCACGCTTCACGCGGGGTCGCATATGGAAACAGGTACCTTGATTAGAGCGCTGGAAGGTATGCAGGTTGTAACTCTGCTTGCGACCGGACTTGTAGACGACCGCAATTTGTTGGCTATCTGCAGCGACAACTTCGCCATCTTCTTCTGAAAGCAATGCATGACCGGAAGCGCGCGCAGCGAGCCCCTCTACCCCTGTACCAACAAGCGGTGCTGCAGGACGAATAAGTGGTACGGACTGACGTTGCATGTTCGTTCCCATGGACGCGCGGGTGTTGTCGTCGTGCTCGAGGAATGGAATGAGTGAAGTGGAGATCGAAAGAATTTGTTTAGGAGACACGTCGACGTGCGTGACGTCACGGACATGCGCGAGCACCGGCTCTCCACGACGACGGGCGGAGACACGGGTCGTAGCGAATTCACCAAATGACGTAAGATCGGTCTGCGCCTGAGAAATCGTCAGGTGGCGCTCTTGCTCTGCGTCTACATACTCGACTTTGCTCGTGACATACGGGCGAATGGGAACGTTCTTGATCCCCTGCTTTTTTAGAAGTGAGATGATGGAAGCGGCCTTGGCCTTCGTCTCAATCTTTTCCCCTTCTTTGATCACAATGTTGTGACCATCTCTGAGCGTCTGATCAAAGAAGCGTCCGACGAGGCGATCGGCGTCCATCGGCACGTCATGCTTCACTTCACGGTAAGGCGTTTCAAGAAATCCGTAGGCGTTTACCCGAGCAAACCCTGCAAGGTGGACGACGAGACCGATGTTCGGTCCTTCTGGAGTGGCAATCGGACAGATGCGGCCATAGTGACTGGGGTGCACGTCGCGGACGTCGAAGGACGCACGCTCACGGGAAAGTCCTCCAGGACCCATGGCAGAGAGTCGGCGCTTGTGATCAAGCTCAGCAAGGGGGTTTGTTTGATCCATGAACTGCGAGAGCTGCGAGCTTGCAAAGAACTCGCGCATCGCAGCGGTAATCGGGCGGCTATTGATGAGCTGCATCGGCGTGACCGTTTCAAGATCCATCACGGTCATGCGGTCTTTCACGATACGCTCGGTACGGACAATACCGACGCGGTACTTATTTTGGACGAGTTCTCCGACGCTGCGGATGCGGCGGTTACTGAGGTGATCGATATCATCGGGAAGACCTTCACCATTATTGAGGCGGATGAGCTCGCGGAGAATTTCCAGGAAATCCTTCACCTGGAAGACACGGTGTGCTTCATCGGTTTCCGTTTTTAAGTTGAACCGACGATTCATTTTGTAACGGGCGATATGACCCATGTCGTACTTTTTGAAGTCAAAAAACAAACCGTCGACAAGCTGCTTGGCATTCTCCGGGGTGGCCAAATCTCCGGGGCGAATCTTGCGGTAGATACTCTGGTAAGCATCCTCGAGTGTGCGTGCAGTGTCTTTGCTCAGCGTCGCAAGAATATGATCTTTCTCTTTTGTCACATCCTTGAAGAGATCAAGAATTTTAGCATCAGTTTCAAAACCAAAGACCCGCAAAAGCTGTGTGATCGGAATCTTGCGCTTGCGGTCAATCTTGCAGGAAATAATGCCGCGGCGATCGGTTTCAATTTCGAGCCATACGCCGCGCTTCGGAATGATCTTTGCCGCATGATGACGCGGGTAATCCGGCATTTTTGCAAAGAACACGCCTGGGCTGCGCACAAGCTGATGGACGACCACGCGCTCTATGCCTCCGACGATGAAGGTACCGATATCGGTCATCAACGGAATGCTTCCAAGGAAGACATCCTGCTCTTTGATTTCTCCAGTTTCCTTATTAATGAGCTGCACGTGCCCTTTCATAATTGCCTCGTAGGAAAGGTTGCGGTGACGGCAGGTATCCGGATCGTACTTCGGCGCATCAAAGGAGTGACCAAGGATGCGGAGTTCCATTTTTCGTCCCGAGAAGTCGGTGATTGGTGTGATTTCCTGCAGCAGTTCTTTGACGCCTTCGGTCAAAAACCACTTGTAGCTCAGGAGCTGCATTTCAATAAGTGAGGGCACCATCGCGATGCCTTCGTCTTCCACAAGGTACACACGTCCATCTTTTACCTGCTTGGGCTGAAGATGCGGCGGCAGATTTTTGCAACCTGCGGGCATTCTTCCGGCAATCGGCACGATATGCGGGATCACGCGAGGAAGGACTCCTTCATCCACGTGCATCTGGTAGCCCTTCTTGCCGCCGAAATCCGCACTTTTCCTAGCACCGGCGACGGTCTTCTTTGCAGGTACAGCAGGAGGGACAATTTTCCCTGCTGTTACCTTCTTCGTCTCAACAGGCTTTGCCTTCGGTGCAGGTACCGCCTTCTTCACCGACTTGGCTGGAGCTTTCTTGGCTATCACTTTTTTGACGGGTGCTTTCTTTTTTGGAGCAGACTTTTTCGCAGCAGGCTTAGGCGCTTTCTTGGCCATAAAGATGTGGGGAACGTCATCTTCAATCCGTAAACGAGTGAAGCTCACCCGATAACAGATATCCGGATAACGGATATACGAATTCGTCTGCAGCGCTCAATACGCAATCGGAACCGCTGCGATCGTCTTCATTGTAAGCAAATCGCACATCCGGTCAACTATTTTCAACAAGTGATGGAAATGAGTATTGACAAATAATAAATATATTTTTATTTGATATATAAGAAACAAATGCGGAATTTAGGCTTCGGCAAACCTGCTGATCTATTGAATGTTATCCGCAGGCACCAAACTTTCATCTGATGCAGATACGTTCGAGGCATCTGGCAGTACTGCCTCTCCCGTACTCGCCACCAAAGCATTTGGAGAGTCTGATAGAGGTGTAGCCACACTCTCTTCTCCTGAAACCAATTCAGGAACACCTGAGGTTCCTATGCTTTCCTCTGCTTCAGAGGATCTCCTTCGCCTTCTTGAAGGTTGAGCGGCATCCAATTCATCTTTCCCGTCTGCAGCACGAGCTTGAGCGGCATGCATATCTTCGCTATTTCCTGTTTCCATAAGATTGCGTGCTGCAATGAGATGCTCATATGCATTCCGCATTCTGTACAAGACTCCGGAAGGAGTTTTTCCCGTCAACTCCAAAAACTCTATAGCCGCATTTATACTCTGCCACTGCCGATGAATATTGGTTCCGAGTTCAGCAAGTTTTTGCTCCACAGCCAACAAAGGTTCCATACCCTCTGGGGTCGCATCATGACGCAGAGGACGAACCCAATGGGCTCTCGCAGGATCTGCAGCAAGTACATCGGTATGGTCGTACGGACGAAGCATGGAAAAGGGAAGAAAGGCGCCCATTATGGAATGAAAAAACAGTAATGCAATACACCAGACAGAGATTCTGAATAATGCCTAGGCTCTGTTGAACCTGTTCTCCACCTCTTTCCAGTTCACGACCTGCCAAAAAGCCTTCACGTACTCCGGACGCTTGTTCTGGTATTTCAAGTAGTACGCATGCTCCCATACATCTAATCCCAGAATCGGTGTCCCCTCGCATCCCGCAATCGCTTTACCCATCAGCGGAGAATCTTGATTCGCTGTGCTTGCAACTTGCAACTTTCCGTCTGCAACAATCAGCCACGCCCATCCCGAACCAAACCTATTCGCCGCCGCCGTCCCAAACTCTTCGGCAAATTTTTCAAATGATCCGAAATTTGCATCAATTTCCTTCACCAGATTCCCCGACGGCTTCCCCCCTCCGTTCGGCTCAAGGATTGTCCAAAAGAATGAATGATTCGCATGCCCTCCGCCGTGATTGCGAACCGCTCCCCTTTTATCCTCGGGAATCTTGGAAAGATTGCCGATGACCTCCTCAATCGGCTTGCCTTCCCATTCTGTTCCCGCAAGCGCCGCATTCACTTTATCGATGTACGTCTGATGGTGCTTTGTATGGTGAATCTCCATCGTGCGCGCATCAAAGTGCGGCTCAAGAGCATCGTAGGCGTAGGGGAGGGCAGGGAGGGTGTAGGGCATGAAAGAATAGTACAACCAGCTTCATCCTGAGACGAGTAAAGAACATCAAACTTACAATTCCTAATTGCTGGTTGCTAATTCATAATCTCTCTATGTCTCTGCAAATGCTGCATTCTCCGGGCCATCTGGAGAAGTACGACCGCTGGGTAAAATCCCACCCCAATGGCACACTCTGGCAATCTTTGGAATGGAAGACCTATCAGGAAGCACTGGGCAGGGAAGTGCGGATCTATACAGAAGGAGATCCAGTAATAGCCTCGGCTCTCGTTGTCATCGATCGGACAATCTTTAGCATGAGTACATGGGATATGCCTCGGGGGCCTTTGGAAATTGAAAATGGAAAATTTAAAATGGAAAATTTTTTAGGACAAATCGCTGAAGTAGCAAAGAGTGAAAAATGTATGTCGATATTCCTTTCCCCGGTGCAACAGACTGCAGTGTTCAATTTTCCATTTTCAATTTTCCATTCCACGCGAGCGGAGCAACCCCGCG
>VMGQ01000020.1 GCA_007376635.1 Candidatus Peregrinibacteria bacterium Greene1014_49 | reverse complement strand
GTCTATTTTTCGCTATTGTCTTCCTTCGCGAAATACCGACGTTTCCGCAGCTCATCGGATTTGTCGTGACGATGGCCGGCGTACTGCTTTTGACGTGGCATACGCCGAAGAAACCTTCTCCCACTCCTGTGCTCTCGCCTGCGCTATAGTAGCGCCATGCCAGATCGCTATCGTGCGTGTGCTTCACTTCTTCTCCTGCGCCCAAGGGCTGGAAAATCGGGCGTACTGGAATTATTGCTGCTCCGGAAGCCTCGCAAGCGTGATGCCTGGCAGTTGCCCCAAGGGGGAGTGGAACAGGGAGAGACTGTGGAGATTGCAGCGCTCCGCGAATTGAAGGAAGAAGCTGGCATCGATGCTCGCATTGTTGGCGTGAGCAAGCGGTGCTACAAGTACGATTTTCCTGCCTCATTCCGGAGATTTCGCCCCGATCATGTGTGTGGCCAGTGCATCAATTTTGTGTTTGCTGTTCCGAGTGATGAAAGTCCTGTTCAGGTTGATGGAAAGGAAATTGAAGATCATATCTGGATTCTTTCACAGCAGCTGCCGCGCTACATTAAACGGAAGGTATATTTGCAGTTGGTGCAGCAGTTGGTGGAGGAGGCGAAGACCCCACTTCGCTCTGAGGAGCTTCGCGGGGCAGGGAATTGACCCCACTTCGTCCGCCTGCGGGCGGACTTCGCGGGGCACAAAAAGGCTCTTGAATTCCAGAGAGAGAGAGAGAGTACAATGGTGTTGAAATTTGTTTTCCAAACAATAACATGCACACACTTCTCTTCCCTTGTTTTACTCACACGTTTTCAGAGCGTAGGCTCCTCGGCTACGGTCCCGAAGCTCCTCGAGACAGGATGGTTGATGTAGGGGATAATGATCAGTCGGGTAAAGAAGCCAAGAAACTTACTGGTGGTTTAGCTGAACAGAAAGATGCAGGTAATTTCCCGAATGATTTTGCACGAAGTGAGGCAGATCAGAGATTACTTGATTTGGGGAAACGAACCGCTCTCGGTTCTCGCGATGTTCTTGCACAGGCTGGGGCTAAGAAAGAGGTGAGAGAAGAAACGAAGCCCGATGATGCAAAACAAGAGATTCCCAGAACCCTTGACCAGATGAAAGAGGTTACTGAAAAAGCACAAAAACAGTATGAGGATATGGTGAAGAAAACCCCACAGAGTGGTAAAGGTCGGTGGGCAAAAGCACCTGAAGACATGCGGGTGACCCACCAGTATTTCTTTGCTCTAGCTGAGGAGTACGAGGCGATTTCGGAAGCAGAGTGGAAGGAGAATAAGGCGAACCCTGATGCTCCTCAAAACTTCAACAGGAGTCGACGAAGATCTGATTTGTTTAAGACAATGGACTCTCTTGCACACCGATCTGCTGACACTATTCATTGGTTACACGAAGCTTTTGGGGAGACGAAGAAAAGCTTATCAGAATTGCAGTCTGCAACTGAGGGTGCTGGTAAGGAATGGAAGAAAACAGTCAAAGACAGAGATTCAATCACAGATAGCAAAAATTGGGCAAAACACGTGCCTGAGGACATCGCTGCAACGACACGCTATGCTTATGCTGTAGCTGAGGAGGCGGCAGCGCGGTTACTTCAAAGTGACGAACAAAAAGCTTTCGATCAACGTCTGGGTGATCTTCTAAACATCTTGCCAGTACTTTCCATTAGGACAAAGGATAACGCTTGGAGCTTGAGAATAGCCTTCCGTGAAAAAATGAACGCATTCGAGCGCAAGAGTACTTGGCAAAAAATTGAAAGTGCAATGAAACCATCTGATAAATAAAGAGTTCCATTTTCTATTCTAGAGATCCATTGAGAGCTTCTCTCATTGCAAGCTTAAATCTTAGATATACGAACCCTGAAGAACCATCCCCGCATGGGACTCTCTATATGCTATTCACTAAAAACTATAAGCTATCCCCGTGCGCATTCACCGTATCCAGCTCGAGCAGTATCGTTCCTATCCACGGCTCGATCTAGCACTTCCTTCGGGCAATCTTCATCTTCTTCTCGGAAGGAACGGTGCAGGGAAAACGAATATCCTCGAAGCCTTGAGCGTACTTTCAGAAGGGGAATCGTTTCTTGGGCGAGGGGAGGAGGAGCTGGTCACTTGGGATGAGAATTATTACCGTATTCGCGTAGAGACGGTGAGCGATGCTGGAGAGGAGATGACGCTAGAGGCAGTGAGCGAACGCGTTCCCCGCACACGCCGTGCATTTTTTGTGCGTGATGTGCGCGTACCTGC
Organism: Candidatus Peregrinibacteria bacterium Greene1014_49; assembly: GCA_007376635.1. Taxonomy (GTDB): domain Bacteria; phylum Patescibacteriota; class Gracilibacteria; order Peribacterales; family Peribacteraceae; genus 2-12-FULL-55-11. The sequence goes on along the minus strand of VMGQ01000020.1, from coordinate 12,218 downwards.
AAAAGAGTTTTGCGGGACACTGCCGACGATTGTGTTTCTTCCCCAGGATCTGGATCTTTTTACGGGACCTCCTGCTGCCCGGCGTCGATTGCTGGATCGCGCGTTGCAGCAAGTTTCGCCGCAGTACCGGACGGCGCTCGATACGTATCAGAAGACCTTGAAGCAGCGCAGTGCACTTTTGCGGCATATTGCCGATGGCACAGCAAAGATTGCAGATCTTGCCGTATGGAATGGCGTGCTTGCAAAAGAAGGAGCGAAGATCACGATGCGTCGGCTGGAATTACTCGGAGTGCTCCAGTGCACGCTTGCAGAGGAATTGGAGCGGCTCGGAGAGCATTGGGATCGCCCGATACTGCAGTATGAACGGACTGGTGAGGCTTTGACGGAAGAGGAGATTGAGCGCGAGATTCTTTCGGAGCTTGACCGTGTGATTGAGCGAGACATCCTGCTCCAGGCAACGAGTATCGGCCCGCATCGCGATGATTGGGGACTCATTATTTCGCAGCGTTCTCTTCCGTCCTTTGCCTCTCGCGGTCAGCAGCGCACCGCAGTGCTTGCGCTTCTCTTTCTTCTTGGAAGTTATCTGGAACTCCAACGTGGAGAAAAACCTGTGGTTCTTCTCGATGATGTTTTCTCCGAACTGGATCTAGCCCACCAGCAAGCTTTGCTTACGGCATTTGGGGATCATCAGGTATTCATCACGGCGACGCATCAACCCGAAGGATTGCAAGATGCTGTAGTGTGGGAAGTCACAGAGGGTGCCGTAGATGTGCAGAGCCCCGTTGCTCTATCATGAGCCCATGCGCATCCTCGGGGTCGATCCGGGCTTAACGACAACGGGTATCGGTCTTGTCGAGGGGGCAGGGGATACTTTTCGGGCAATCGATTGGATGGTGATCACGTCTGATCCGAGCTTGTCGCTGACCGAGCGACTCAGGGAGATCGGCGAGGATTTCGAGAAGATTGTTTCGGAGGCAAGCCCCGAGCTTGCGGTTGTCGAACAGATCTTTTTTGCCAAGAATGAAAAGACAGCGATAGGGGTTGCACATGCTCGCGGCGTATTTCTCATGATGCTCGCGAGACACAGTATTCCAGTGATTGAAGTAACGCCTCGGCAGCTGAAACTGGCGATTGCTGGAGATGGAGCTGCGGATAAAATTCAGGTGGGCGCGATGCTTCTGCGATGGCTGAAGTTGGACAGCGTTCCCAAGCCTGCAGATGCCGCAGATGCGCTGGCACTTGCGGTATATGGTGGGATGATGCGGAAGGGAGTTGTCGCATAACAATATTATAAAAAAGCAAACACGCATACCTACTCGTACAGCATCCTTTCCGCTATACTATAAGGAAAACACAAACATATGCAGAGCACCTTTCATCGCCACTATGTGATTCTTCCTCTCCTTGCACTGAGCGTTCTCGGCACTGGTGCAATGGCTCTTCACGGCAGTTCACCTGCACTTACAGCAGTCAGTACACCTGTAGGATCTTCACAAGGGGAAATCTTCGATCTATCCGGTATGCATGGCATGCTTTTGGATGGAGCACGTATGAACATGAGTGGTGATTTGCCAATATTGGAAGCGGGTTCCGTACTGATCACGGCAAATCAGCCCGCGCAGCTTCAGGTCGCTGCATTTACCTTGACCGTTCTCGGAGGGGGCTACCATGTGACCAAAAGTGGGGATGCTGTGACTGTCGCAGCTCTGACAGCACCTGTGCTCGTCGAAGCGGGCACTACTTTGCGGGCAGTTGTTCCGGCAGGAATGCAGTGGCGTTCTGCAGGAAATGGATTAACTCTCTGGGGAGATGGCATCGCCGCCTGGATGGACGCGCGCAAGGTCACTGCACTTCCGAAGCGTTTTTTAGAGGAGCAGAGAGATGCTCTTCGCACGATTCCCGTGCGCGATCTTCTCCCAGAGCCGCAGACAAGTGTCTCTGTATTTGCGGAAGCGAGTCTGCCGGAATTACCGGAAGCGGAAGCTCGCAGGCGGGAGAAATGGGTGGAAGAAGTACTGGGAGTCCTTCGCTTCTCTGTGGAAGCCGAAGATGCTGCGAACGTGCAGAAACTTCTTCTCCAGCCAGATCTTGCAGAGGCTTTCTCCACAGTTCGCGCACAGTCCATCGCATCCACGCTGCTCTTTAGGGCAAAGCGTACGACAGCTCTTGAGCAGCAGCTCTTGCCGCTCCTGACCAAAGATCCCGATCTTTGGCTACTGCTTTCGTTGCATCCTGCTGTTTCCACAGTGGTCTGGACGCTTCAAGCGCCTGAGCACAGTAGTGAAGTGGAGGCAGTACGTCTTCTGAGTTTCCCCTTTGCCGATATCAGTGATGATCCTGCCCATGCTGCGCCTTGGAATCGCTGGGAAGAGGGGATCATCGCGTCTGTTGCCGCTGCCAAGAATCCGGAGTCGATAGCGCAAGAGCTTATTATGCGATTGGGGAAGCTGGCGCTGGAACGCGAAGTCGATGGGTATCCCGAGCGTGCCCGATTCATTGCAAGAGCACTGAAGACTCTTGGAGCCCCTGTGAAAGATTCTCTTTCTTTGGAAGCACAGGAGATGCTCCAGCATCTTTCGCAGCTCGACAGTGTCGATATCCGAGCTATGACGGAGACCGAAGCGCCCGTAGCTGCTGTCAGAAGCATTTCTGCTTCAGTAAACGCCGATGCATCATTCGATGCGTCTTTTGTGGAATCTCGGACTCGCTCCATTCTCCGTGATGCAGGTGCCGCGTTTTCTCTTGAAACACGCATCATTCCGGTGAGTGCTACCCGAGCACTCGTCGAGAATATTGTCTTTGCCGGAAGCATCCGTGACCGCACACTGACATTTACGCTTGATGTAGAGCGTAGTGAAGTGTTAGGCATCCACGAAGGCATGACGGAGTATCCGTATGCGATGCCTATCCAGGCATTTGCGGAATGGGTGAGGAAGTAGCTAGACCGACTTCTTACTGCCAAATCCTACCAAGAGACTCACTGCCGCAATCGCCGCATGTAGATAGCTATCTTCCATGTTGACATGGAAGAAACCGAGGATGTCGCCATTCATCGCAAATCCGAGGACGGTGACAACGGCATACACTAGACCGAAGATGATGAGGAAGAGCCGCGAGTAGCTGTAGGTTCCCGAGGCGAGGAGGCCAAGAACTCCCGTGGCGATGTGGACGATATTATGCGTGGTATCGACTTCAAACATCAGGAGCTGACCGTCAACGAAGAATCCGGCTATGCCTACGACGACGAGGACGATACCGAGGATTTTCGTGACCAGTTTCACAAAGGGGGTCATGGAAGGAAGGGGAATGAGGAGAACTTCCTGTCATTGTACACTTTCTGCACTATGCGCAAGAGTTGGGGCGTTTCAAATCCACAAACGCCGCATAGAGCGGTATGAGTAATAAAAACCACCACATCCCCATGATGAGCGTGACGCCAATGTGAAACATCGCGCCCGCAAGAAAACACCAGCGTTGATAGCGCGGAATCCAGAGCCCAATGGGGAGAAGTCCGTGCAGAACTTTCACGGTGATCACAGCACTATCGTAGAAGACCATCGGCAGATTCCATTGGGCGATGCTATGAGCAAGAGGAGTGGACCAGCCGTTTACAAATGCAAAGGCAAGGATTTCGCCGCTCTGCCAGTCCGGTAGATAGGCTTTCTGAAGTCCCACGCCGAGATAGGTCATCGTGATTTGTATCGCGATGATACGCTGCGGCCATGCAGGAACGGCTTCCCAAGCACTCCACGATTCCTTTTTTCTGCGCATCCGGAGCGAATACGTTTTATCTGCGCCGCTCATGCCGAGGATCATGAGCGTGAAAAAGAGAAGACGTCCCCATGAAGCGAGGAAGTTATGGAAGGAGAGAAGGCCAAAATATACCAACATGAGTGCTGCGAGCGCACTGCAGAAGCGGAAGTGCCACCCAAGGAGAATACCGATGCTCGCTATCAATAGAAGTCCGTAGAGCATGAGCGCAATGCCGAATGCTGGATGTGTGAGCAGAATCGAAAGTGATCCTGCTTGCGGTTCCCAATACGGAAGCGCAAGTCCTTGATTGCTGAAGAACACATCGACATGCGGCAGATAGCGCAGCCACAACGCAATCAGCGTTCCCCCGAGTGCTATGCGCATTACTGCAAGGCTATGGGGAGCTATGGGCTCCAGAAAGAATCGGTGCCAAGCCTTGGAGAGGTTTTTTGTCATTCGAGTGTGAGGGGATCAATGCGTCTTGTGAAAGCAGGAAGCCGTAATGTTTCATAGCCATCCGGTGCCATTGGCCATGTATCGAATGCCAATCGTATATCGGAGTATGTTCGGCCACGATGTGCTTCTTGTATTCGGATCTGTTCAATCAAGTGTTCGTATCCTTGTCTTGTTGCCTCTTTGCCCTGTGCCCGATGACTCAAGAGAAATTCCCGAAACGTGCGCTCGCCGATGCTTCCCGGAAAATAGGGGAGAAGATCAATCACTTCCCATGCCCCATCGGTCTTTTGCCCCTCTGCAACGAGTTCAGCATTATGGGTGCTATAGCCCTGGTACGGCGCCATCATGCCGTAGAAGTACCGGATGATTGGAGTTGGGAGTAGAGACTTCCGGAAGACGGTATAGGCCAAAGCATTCGCTGTTACGAAGAGGTAGAGACCTATGCCGAGAGAGATAAAGCTCTTCCGTAGATGCATGAAAGCAGCATAAAACTTGTCGTTGATGGGAGATAGCTGGTAATTTGTCGTGTAGTTCGGGCGATTAGCTCCCACCTACGCTCTGCGGAGCTACGGTGGGCAGGCAGTTAGGTCGCGCGAGACTCGCCGAGCGCGCAATCAAAAAAAGCGCCACTATGGCGCTTGCGATATGATTTTTCTCTACACTGCAGATACTTGGGCGATTAGCTCAGTTGGTTAGAGCGCCACACTGATAATGTGGAGGTCGGCTGTTCAAGTCAGCCATCGCCCACCACCTATTTATGGCTTATAAAAGCCTTTTACAACGGCATTTACAATAAATACCATTAAAGGTATAATATTAGTATCCACCGATAAGGCACAAGACGGCCTATCTGTAGGAGAAGATATTTATTACCCTTCATATAATCATGCCATATCCACTTACTAACTTTGAAGAAGTATTAGCTGAAAAGCTTGGTATTAAAACTACACAAGCACCATCAGGGAAATGTCAATCTTTTGAAGGTTCGCAAGAATCATTTCATGCTGCTGTTTCAGATGTGTGTCATAGAAATGATATTAGAGCTGATGTAAGTGTTCTACAACCGCTTGCTTCGGAAATTGGTTGCAATGTACGTGATCTTCGAAGTTATTTAGAAATATGTATCAGTACATCACAGTAGTACATTCCTGGTTCTCATTCCAACTTGTATTAAAAGCGGAGCGGTTTTCTTATAAAAGCTGAAATCCTCAAGGCCGATCCAGATAGCGCGAGACTCGTGATCTCTGCAAGTCCGTTTGGAAAAAGAACGAACACGAGAGAATGTCATATTGGATCTGATTGGTTACTCAGATATGCAAAAGATGAGGACTTTCTTGTGCTCATTCTGCTCGGTACGGGAGATCATCGACGAGTACTTGGAGTGGAATGAGTCTCATCAAATTCTGATTTCAATTTCTTGAGGAAGTTTCCAAAAAATCCTTCCTCCTCCACAATGCCACTCCTTCGCTGTCTTTGCTCGTTAATGGTTGCTCTCCAAACAGCGCTATTTGCCCATATTCCCGCTTCAGCCACGTCATCACATCTGCGCCGTACTCCGGCATTTTTCCAAAGAGGGGATAGCCGAATTCGCTCGTATATTTGTGGGTCAGCAAAATAAAATCTGGTCGATGAGTAGCAAAACTCCCTTCAATATTTTCTTTCCCAAAGATGCAATACTCCGTAACCATAAAATTGAGGTAGGGGGTTCCTAAAGGTTGCCTCAATAGGTAATTCAGCATGACGCCCTCTGGTACAACGGTGAGTGTAGAACCAGGAGGGATCAGTGTAGGAGCTTTTTCGAAGAAGGCATGCAAAGCCAGGTTAATGGTAGTTGGAGTGACAAACATACGATCCGGTGGATTCCCGAAGGCTAGGGTTTTTGTGGCGATAAGCCGTTGGTCGAGGCGGAGAGTTGCACTGATTTCTATTACGATCATACCGATGATGAGAGAGGAGAGAAAAACGGACGTAGATGCTAATTGAAACCGTTGTATGAGCATAGATGGAACTGAAAATAGGACAGCAACAAAAAGAAGATACGCAGGCATTCCATGAGCAAATCCGTAAAAATCTGTACTAGGAACAAGAAGAATTTTGGTGAGGAGAATCAGGCTATATACTCCTACGAATGTCATCGTCCTATAGGTAGCTAGGTTTGGGAAACGGCGCGCCTGAAGAATGCCTGAACATGTAATGACTATAGTGCTCAGAAGTAAAACGCTGCCAAAGTAAAAGGGCGGGATATTGTAGTACGCAAGGAGAAGCATGCCGGAGAGTGTGGCAGCCGCGATGATGATGCCGAAGCCATAGGATTTTCCATCCCATGCATCTGCTGCTGCGTAGAACATAATTCCATAAAATGCGAGAATGAGTATGCTGGCACCCTGAGACGCAATGCTACGAAGGGGTCTGTCCCACCCGCTGATATGTAGAAAGAATGGAGAACGTGCGACATCCGTTGTCAGTAATGCCTTGAATGATGCGAATGTGGAAGACAATGCCTGATCCATCGGCATTGTTCTGTTGAGCAAGAGAATAGCAATAAGAGGGATTGTGATCGTACACGCTCCGAAGATTCCTATATGTTTCGCTATGATTTTTCTGGATATTTTTTGCCTTTTCATCGCAATGAACCATGTGAGAATTGCCGCAGAAAGTGCGAAGGCAATTTCTACTCGCGTGAGGAGTGCGAGACCGAAGCACAAACCTCCTTCGACTGTAGTGCGTATTTCTGGTTTTCGTATCCACCGTTCAAGTGCAATAAACACTCCAATAGATAGGGCTATGCCGTGTGTCAATTCATGAACAAATGGCGTAACAAAATTAAAAACATTCACCTCGTATGAGGTGCTGAATCCAAAGACGATAATGAAAATACATGCAAGCGCCGTTGCTACGGCGCGATGCATTGTCATACCGGCAAGTTGCCGGATTCCGTAAGCGATCGCAGCAATGATCGTCATGTTGGCGAGGACAATGGTGTGTACGGAAACACCAAAGATATACATCATGAGTGCATTCCAATGGGGAGAAAGCGGACCCTTAAAATATGCAATATCCGTGTAAAGATGTTTGCCTTCCGTAATTTGCCATGCAACTGCAAGTTCCGACCCAAAATCCACACGTATATCTCCATACCGCTCCCACCGTATCGTGGTGAGAATAAGCACTGTAGCTAGAGGCAAGAAACAGAGCATGCCGTTCCAGAATCGTTCATGGATAGATATCTGTCGCATGTTTACCGGTGATAGATCGCTGTCACACTTTCCCCTCGCTCCACTTGCCCAATGACACGCGCGAGCATCGGAGCAATGGGGAGAATCGTCAGCCCCGGAACCGCATGGTATTTTACCGGGAGACTGTCACTGACGACGATTTCCTTGAATTTCGCCTTCTTGAGGCGTTCCAAAGCGGGTCCTGAGAAGATGGCATGCGTCGCCATCGCGTAGACGTCTTTATGCGCACCCTGTTTGATGAGTTCGCTGCGCGCTGCAGAGAGTGTACTTGCGGTATCGATCATGTCATCGATGATCACGCAGGTTTTGCCCTTCACATTTCCCACGACTTCGAGGATCTCTGCTTTGTGGTGCTCGGGGCGGGTCTTATGGAGGATCGCGAGTTCTGCGCCGACGAGGTCAGCGAATTTCTTGGCGTCTTTGGCAGAGCCTATATCCGGTGCGACGATGAGGAAGTCTTTGAGTTTCTTTTTCAACAGATAATCCGCAAAGATGGGACGTGCGTCGAGCACATCCACGGGGATAGAAAAGAATCCCTGGATCTGGTCACTGTGCAGATGCATCGTGATGAGATGGTCTGCACCGGATTCTTCGAGGAGGTGAGCAACAAGCTTTGCGGAGATCGGTTCTCTGGGGGCCGCCACACGGTCTTGGCGCGCGTAGGGGAAGTGCGGCATAATTACGTGCACCGTGCGCGCGAAGCTCAGCTTGGCAGCCTGGCAGATCAAAAAGAGTTCGAGGAGGTCTTCGTTTGGCTTGAGTGTTCCTGTTTGCAGGAGATAGACATCTTTCCCGCGGACAGACTCCAGAAAGCGCACGTAGCGCTCGCCATTACTAAAGGCCTTGAGCGTGATCGTACCTAGATCGATCTTGAGTTCTTTGGCGAGTGCCTGGGCAAGCTTGAGGTGGCTGGATCCTGCAAAGAGGTGCATGGGTATCATTTTAGCAGAGCTGTTAGAATGACGCCATGCATGTTCGTCTCTCCACATGTCTTGGCGCCGGAGTCAGCGATCGATCCGGTGAGGCGATCGGTGTGCTTTCGGGAATTGTTGCTCACCCCGATACGGGAAAGGTGGAGGGGATTTTTGTTGGTGTACCCGCGGGCATTCTGGCGACAGCAAATCCTTTCTGCGCGGCTGCCGACATCGCGCACTGGGGGGTAACGATTCAACTCAGCAGTCGTGATGCACTGTCCCCTATTGAAGATCGTATCCGGCTCGCGCCACTGCTTGTCGAGGGGCGGACGATCCTCGGTCAAACTATTCGTACCGAGAATGGGCGGATACTGGGGAGATGCAAAGACATCCAGTTCGATACGGAGAAAATGCGTATCGAGTGGTTGTTTCCGAAGAAGTTCTTCCGATGGGGGATTGCTCTACCAGCGTCAGACATTATCGAAGTCCGGCGTGATGCCGTGATCGTGCGGGAAGGCTTGAAGTCGGAGACCGTGGCCGCAGAGAAGCAGCCGGTGAGTTATGAGGCGTTTCCGGAGATTGTGGGACAGGCGACTAGGACTGTTAAAATGGTGCAAAAATGATTTGTAACCTGTTTCTCCTCCACCCCTAGCCCCTCCTCCACGGGAGGAGGGGAATGTGTGTTGTTTTTTGTATGCATGCCATAGGGAAAAATCCTGCTTGTTTATTTGTGGAAAAGAGCTCCCCTTCCTCCCGTGGAGGAAGGGGTCGGGGGATGGAGGAGACGTGGTCTCAAAAAAAGCCCCCGGCATCCGCAGAGGGCTTTTTTCTTTGAAGCGGTGTATTACACGTTCAATACCGTTCCGATGAACTGTACGATGGCACGAGCCAAGACGATGACTACGAGACCAATGATGACGTAGATGATCGTCTTCTTTGCCTTGTCCTTCTCTGCCTCTTCTCCCTGAGAGATGACAAGACGGATACCGGCAAGAACGATGATGACCACCGCGACAAGCGCCATAAAGTTGAGCACCTGCTTGATGATAGCAATCACTGTAGCGCGGATGTCTTGCTGCCCTGTACCGATATCGGGAATGTTGCTGGAGATGAAACCACCGGCAGCCAATGCCTTGGAGGTGACGAGGATGCTGGAGGCAAACGCTACGGAGCGGGCGACCACGGAACGAAGAGAAATCATAGGATGGGGGAAAAAGAATAACGAAATTAGATCCATTTCTACTCCTTCCATTTTTCTTGCGCAAGGAGAGAGAATGTCATAGAAGCTGCAATCTCTTGACGAAAGAGAAGAAAAAGTACGTTTTATTCAAGATTTCTCTTCTTTGCTTAGTATATCAACAAGCAGCAGTACGAAAGCGGGGAGAGCGAACCACGCATCACGCTGTTCGAGCATGATCCGAAGGATGATGCTTTGTGAGAGAAGCGGAGCGATCCATGCTGCCGCCGGAACCTGTGTATCTTGAAAGAGGGGAACGCCTGCGACGTAGCATATGAGAGTAGAGAGAAGCAGTCCGGCTTTTGCGATGCCAAGAACGAGGGTCATCGCTGTATTCATGACTATTCCTGGTTCTCCTACATAGGAGACAGCGAGGCCTCCCCGGAGCGTCAGCAGGATGATGGCAATGATGAAGAGGCTTAGTTTTCCCAGAGCAATCGTGAGTGGGGTGAAACTGATTTGTAGAGTGCCGAGTGTTGCCTGGAGAAGAGGCAATGTGCGCAGCGTAAGACTCTCGATTCCATGGACGGCAACGATTGCAATGTATGCCGCGACAATCACCTTTACCGATTCATGTTTTCCGATGATAAAGCTGTAGGCAACGACGAGTGCGACGAAGACGGCGATGAAGAGATCCCAAGAAAGGGAGAGAGGCATGCGGGGATCGTACCTCGATTCTTTAGAGGATTGAATGGCTGGATGGTTGGATGGTTAGGCGCAGGCGATTATCGAAACTTGCAGATCTCTCCTAACCATCCAGCCATCCTAACCATCCAACTATTCCCGTGTTATTCTTCTCGCATGCGCCACGGTTTTTTACTCGTGAACAAACCCACCGGCCCCACCAGCCACGATATCGTTGCCATCGTGCGTCGTGTGCTTCCGGAAATGCATATTGGACATCTCGGTACGCTCGATCCTGCAGCGGAAGGATTACTGGTTCTTGCAGTCGGCGCCAAAGCATTAAAAGTCGTGGAGCTTTTCAAGGGATTACCGAAGGCCTATGAGGCAGAGGTGCACTTGGGCGCGGTGAGCACGACCTATGACCGTGAAGGCATGATCACGGAGACTCCTGCAAAGCCCGGGTGGGAGATGCCGGAGCCCGCTGCCGTGCAACGACTGCTTAACGAAAAATTCACGGGAAAGATTGCACAGGTGCCGCCGGCGGCATCGGCAATCAAGATCGGTGGCGAGCGCGCGTACAGAAAGATGCGTCAGGGGAGAGCAGTCGATCTGCCGCCCAGAGACGTCACGATCACGGAGTGCACACTCGTGACCTATACGCATCCTGATGTTCGTCTCTTCGTTCGTTGTGGATCGGGAACGTACATCCGCTCGCTTGCGCATGATTTCGGTGCAGCGCTGCGCATTGGTGCCTATCTTTCTGGGCTCAGGCGTACGGAAGTGGGGGAGTGGAAGCTCCAGAATGCCGTTGCCCCCGAGCGAGCGCGCTGGACGGATGTGCTTCCGCTGAAGGAAGTATTGAAAAGTTTTCCCGGCATTATTGTGAGTGTGCAGGAAGCAAAAGATCTGAGCTTTGGAAAAAATATTGCCAGAGAAGTTGTTTCGAATACTGTCGCATGGCATGAGGATTTGCCGATCGCGATTCTGGAACCGACGGAAGATGGGAAAGCACATGGAAGAAAGGTTTTGTAGAGACGGCACGCCGTGCCGTCTGTACCCGGTCTTCGCAACCCTCGCAAACTCGGCTACGGTATCGTCATGTCCCGCCGCATCCTTCTCCCATTGCTGACGATCCTCGTTCTTTCCGGGGCGACCTTTGGAGGACTCATGCTTTCCTCTTCACCAACTTCGTGGGATGACGGGCTTCGGCATATCACGATGGCGCGGGTGATGCGGGAGGAGGGGGTCAACCAAACCTGGGATCGTTTTCTCTTCGGGGGATATCTCTCCGAGCACAAAGTGGATCCGTGGTTCCTCGCCGATGTCTCGTATATTCCTTTTACAATTTTTTCCGATGCAGTTGCACTCAAGCTCTATGCCGCTATTGCGATGGCAGCACTGTTCTTTGCACTGTGGTACATCATCGCGCCGCTGAAACTTCCCGCTACATGGGTGACGGTTCTCCTTCTGCTTGTTTTTCTGATGCCTGGATTTTACGGTCGTCTCTTGCTCGCCCGTCCGTTTGTCTGGAGCACGATCTTCGCACTGCTTGCACTCGATGCCGTCTTGCGTCGCCGATGGATTTCTCTCGGTATTGTTCTCTGCGTTGCGACACTGTTCTCACAGCTGTTCATTTTTTCTTTGGCATTTGGAGTCATCGGTATCGGGTGGCTACTCACGCTTGGCGATCGCCGCAGCGCAGCGCGGGGATTGATGAGCATCACCCTCGGCACTATAGCCGGGGTGGCATTGCATCCCCATCCGTTTGCGTATGTACAGTACATCGCAACGGTTTTTCTCCGTATCCCGTTTGAGGCACATACGTTGAATCTGGGATCAGAGATGTATCCGGGTTTTTTCGAGGGAGCGGTTCCCACGGCGATTCTGGGAAGCATGGCTCTGCTGTACGCCGGTGCCTATGCAGATGGAATGCGACTCAAACTTTCCGATCTCCATCGCGACGGGACATTACTGATCGCTGCTCTCACGATAGGTTTC
>VMGQ01000019.1 GCA_007376635.1 Candidatus Peregrinibacteria bacterium Greene1014_49 | reverse complement strand
ATCGAGAGGCTCGCCATTGATGCCTTGCAGCGGCTCACTCAGTTTTACGTTATAGACCAAGCCTTTTTGCTGCGGTTCGGTATCGGCGACAACAATCTGTCCACTGACAAGGATCTGCGTGATCCGGAGTGGCTTTTCGCCAGGACCTACAATGGCAAATGCCTGTGGAGCCGCTTTTGGATCCATAGCAACTGGCTCGGAAAATGTGAGCTTCACCTGAATTGGGGAGAGAGCTTCGGCGAGGAGAAGGTGGATGCGGCCATCCTTTGTTGGTTCCGTATGGGTGGGGATATTTGCTTGCGAGTGTGGAGCTCCAACGGAAGAAGACGAGGATTCTGGGAGTATAAGGAGAATCGGAGGCTCCGGTTCTGCTTCAGGCTCTGGCTCGGGTTCAGGCTCTGGTTCAGGCACCCAAAGATCTTCCTCAGGATAATACAATTCCTCGGGTTGGGGAGCTTCCTCTACAGGATACAATTCTTCGACTGGAGGATCCTCCTCCACAGGGTACAAGTCTTCCACTGGGGGGATATTTGCAGGTTTCAGAGCTTTCACGGGTGGAGGAACCTTCTCTGGAGTTGGCTTTTGTGTGAGATCGATGCGTACCTCTTCCAAAAATGCATCACTCTCTTCGCCGAGATTATTGATTGCGAGTACCGTGACATACAGCGTTCCTGCTGTCGGTGGCGTGGTAAACACGTAGACATTTTCCGCACCGCGCGTTTCTTCGAAATCATCATAGAACCCATCACTTTCCAGAATCGATTCCGCACTGTAGTACAGGCGATACAGAACAACAGATGCGTCCGTCGATGGATCCCATTCAATGCGGACTTCACCGTTGGCCTCCTGCGTTCCTGAAAGTCCTGTCACGGGAGGCGGAGTCGCTGCAAGAGTTGCAATAGGAATCAATAATCCTAACGCGATGGCGGCGGAGCGGATGCGAAACATGGTGTTTGTTTTCCTTACTATTATAGCAAAAAACAGTTTTTTGTGCCAGAACCAATTTTATTGCTTGTGGAAGGTAAAAACAGCTATGAAAATCTCAGTATTTTTACAATGAATGGTCTTGTGTGGCGCAGCGTCCAGATACAGACTTGTTGCGTGCGCCCCTCTGAACACCCCCCAGTGCCCTGTGAGTGCATGCGTCCCCCTAAGCGCGTGGATGCTATTCTTAAGACGCTGCGTGATGCAGGCATATTGCTTATGTTGCCAGAAGGAGAGCTGGATGAACTGGCTACCTTCGATGATGAGCCACTCCCAGATGCAGTTACTCAGAATCCGACAACCGGTGATACGTAAACTTCCTTATGGAAGTATTTTCTGCAACGGTCTTGGTGAGAAGAACATCGTATGAATTCCTAACATCGGGATCAACATAAGCATTCCTAAGGAGGCAACTATCAATCCAACAACCGTAGCAATTTCATTCTGGAGCAGAGGCGCAAACCCCCAGAGCCCCATCCCCAGCACCCATGCGAAGAGAAGGATTTTTACAAAAGAGCTCAATGGGAATTTCACGGGCATCGTTCGGAGAGCCGCAATCATCAATGCCACAGCAAGTATCAGATGCACAGCATTACTAGTGATCGTCGCGCCGATGTACCCGTACAAGGGAATCAGTGCGTAGTTGAGCCCAATAGAAAGTGCTGCACCCAATCCAAGAACCACGATGAGCGGTTTGCTGCGTCCGCGGTTGAGCAGCACGTAGAAGCCGTACTGGACAAGGCCATTAAGGAAAACGGGAAGTCCCATAAGCATCAGTGCGGTATCTGATCCGTACTTCTCCGGTGTACTCAGATACGCATCGGTTGTAAGGAGTTGGACAAGTGGTCGTGACCAGAATGCACAAAACAGTCCGGCGATGATTCCAAGCAGAAGAAGAATCATGAGCGTTTTCCCGAGCAGTACCGCCGTATCCTCTCCCCTTTCATCGCGTTCACTCAGTGTCGGTAGAACGGAATTCAGCAGGAATGTCGGAATGACGTAGCCCATCTCCACCATGCGCAGAACAAAGCCATATTCCGCGTTCTGAATTTCAAAATCCGGTCGCAGGAGCGCGATCATCGTCACATCAAGCTGCCGGTAGAGCGCCATACAAAGGAACGCTGCCCCGAAGGGAATTGATCGCCGAAGGATGGATACCATGATCGTGCGGTTGGTATTCCATTGGATCTTCTCAAAGCGTCTTGCAGCAAGCAGAGAAATAACAAGAAGCACAAACGCTCCGATGCCCCCAATAAGGAGAAATGTATAGAGGATGCTCAAGTGCTGCGATCCGCGAACGCCTGCGATAATGAAAAGCCCAATGAGCACTGTCGTGATGACGCGTTGGGTGACCTCGGCGGCAAAGACGTACTGCATGCGGTGGTGGATCTGAAATACAGTCCGGAAGATTCCCGCAAGAAGCGTGAAGAGCGGAACGAGAGCGGCAACGGTTACAGAAAGTGGCAGAGGTGTACCCCGCCATTGGGGAAGAAACCAGACAAGGGCTAGGGCTAGGGTTAGGGACAAGATGAGGATAACGGTGCGGATGACCAACAATGCGCCGAGTACAGATGCACGGTCTTTTGCCCGCGCCATCTCCCGTACACCGACGGCATACAACCCGAAGTCCGCGAGGATGCCGAAGAGCTGGAGAAATCCGTACGCGGAGTTGTAGTTTCCGGCGAGTTCCTTACTGAGACCGATTGCCACAAACTTTACTGTGAGGATCGAGAGCGCGGCCATGACAATTTGGCTACTGAGTTGCCATAAAGTCGATGAAGCAATTTGACGTGTAGGCATAAAGCATGTGCTTGCAAATACAATAGCATTATGCCAACATAATAATCGAACAATGACGCTGCCCTTCACCCATCTCACATCCACTAAGCAGCTCACACGGAGCGATACGGATGCTATTTTGGGAGTAGCGAAAGAGATGGAGGGGATCATAAAAAAAGGGGGGAGCGATCTTCTCAAAGGAAAGATCCTCGCAGCGCTTTTCTATGAGCCCAGCACGCGTACGCGTCTGAGTTTTGAGGCGGCGATGCAGCGTCTTGGCGGCGATGTGAT
Organism: Candidatus Peregrinibacteria bacterium Greene1014_49; assembly: GCA_007376635.1. GTDB lineage: Bacteria > Patescibacteriota > Gracilibacteria > Peribacterales > Peribacteraceae > 2-12-FULL-55-11. The sequence continues at coordinate 11,443 of VMGQ01000019.1, read as the reverse complement.
CTCCGCAGAGGGTATCCAGTTCAGTTCGATGTATAAAGGCGAGAGTCTTGAAGATACGATCACTATCGTCAATCAGTATGCGGATATCATTGCTATGCGACACCCTGAAGCCGGAAGCGCCGATCGCGCTGCGGCAGTTTCAAAGATTCCTTTCATCAATGCGGGGGATGGACCGTCACAGCATCCCACGCAGGCACTCCTTGATCTTCTTACGATTCAAAAAGAGCGTGGCAAACTCGACGGTCTGCATGTCGCGATGGTCGGCGACCTGCGCTTCGGGAGAACCGCGAATTCCCTGGCATTCCTATTGGGTCTCTACAACAACATTCGTTTCACATTCATTTCCCCAAAAGAACTGACGATGCCAGAGAAGGTCATTTCATTTCTCAAAGAGAAAAAGATTTCTTATACGGAGGAAAGAGATATTCATGCGGGTCTCGATGCTGATGTTCTGTATATGACCCGTGTCCAGCAGGAACGCTTCACGGATCGTTCGGAATACGAACGACTGAAAGATGCTTACATTCTCACAGCAAAACATCTGCACAAAAAAGCGGTTACCGTCATGCATCCTCTGCCACGTGTGAATGAAATTGCCACGGAGGTTGATGCACTCCCGAACGCCGCCTACTTCCGCCAAGCCCATAACGGGCTATTCATTCGCATGGCGCTGCTGGCGTTGCTTCTTCATAAAGCTTAAATGCCTCCTCTCCTACTACTCGTCCCCATACTCTTCTTGGGTGGCGTGTTTTCCTCGATCGCCGGAGGGGGGCTGGGAATCGTGACGATTGTTCTTGGGAGTTTCTTTCTCCCCATCCAACAAAACCTGGCAATTACAGCGCTTCTGATGTTTGCCATACAGGTTGCTAAACTCTTTTTCTTCCGTGGTGAAATACGATGGGACATTACTCTGTGGTACGGGCTTCCCGGGCTTCCCACAAGCTTTGCTGCCGGCGGTCTGCTGTTTCTGTTGTACTCGCGTTTATTGGAAATAGTGATTGGTTTGATATGTCTGCTATTTGCAATACATCCCTATATCTCCTTCTTGCACATAAAACGATTGACCTTCCGACCCTCAAAACCAGTAATGGTGGCGCTAGGTGCATTCAACGGGATTATAGCGGGCATTGTTGGTAATGGGTCTTTCATTCGTGCTCCAGCATTACTTTCCATGGGGCTTCGGAAAGAAGAATTTATCGGCACATCGACAGCGGTTGCCTTCATTATGAATCTTGGACGCAATGTCGCGTATGCCCCGCACATTGTCTGGTCACACGATCTTATCATTGCCCTCGCCCTCCTTTTTCCGCTCATGATGTTCAGTGTTGGGATCGGTAAAAAACTTCTGCGCTACGTCAGTATTCCGGTGTTTGAGAACCTGCAGCATGGCATTATGTTCGCCGGAGCCATAAAACTTCTCTTCTTCCCATCATGAGCAATATCATCACTCTCCCTGGTCTCATCGATTGCCACGTGCATTTCCGTGAGCCGGGGCTGATACACAAGGGAGATATGGCATCGGAGTCGGCTGCGGCGGTTGCCGGAGGCGTGACGACCGTGTGTGAAATGCCCAATACAATTCCTGCAACAGTGAGTGTGGAGGCATTGGCAGACAAAGTCCGGCGCGCAGCAAAAATACAACGCTGTGATATCCGGTTTTTCATGGGCGCGACGGAAAAGCAGCATTTGCTTGCGCTTCGGGATATCTGGCGAGGATCCTCCCCCGTCTTCCAGCAACTAAAAAAACGGTGCTGCGGGTTAAAAGTCTACTTCGATCACTCGACAGGAAATCAGGGTGCAGATCAGGAGACGACTATCGAAGCATTCAGGATGTGTGGAGAACTGGGGGTGCCGCTGGTGGCGCATTGTGAGGATGCTGCTTTGAACATGGAAGCGCAATCTGCCGTCCTCCGTAGCGGAGAGCCGCAGCTCTCCGCTGCAGATGTTTCACTTCATTCTCAAATGCGACCCCCAGAATCCGAAATTGCCGCCGTCAAACATGCCATTGCTCTTGCCAAGGAATACAGCACCCAATTTCATGTCGCGCACCTATCCACTGCCGGTGGACTGCAACTCGTGCGCGAAGCAAAAAAAGAAGGCCTACCAGTAACATGTGAAGTCGCACCCCATCATTTATTTTTGACCATCGAGGATTACGCGACTCTCGGTACACTCGGGAAAATGAACCCGCCACTCCGGTCAAAAGAGGATCAAGCTGCGCTCTGGGCAGGCATCGCTGATGGCACGGTCGACTGTATTGCGACGGATCATGCGCCGCATACATTGGAAGAAAAGCAGTCCGGCGATCCATTAAAAGCACCTAGCGGTGTGCCGGGGGTGGAGACGATGTTGCCATTATTGTTAACAGTCGCAGCTGGTGGCTGGCCGCATCCAACGGGAAAGAAAGTTGCAGGTTGCAAATTGCAAATTGCAGATATTGTGCGGTTGTGTTTTGAGAATCCGAATAGAATTTTTGGCCTAGGGAAGAAGAAAGATGAATATCAGATTGAGATTGATTTGGAAAAGGAATGGATTATTGAAGGGAAGAATTTGCATAGCAAATGTGGGTGGACGCCGTACGAAGGGTGGAGGGTGACCGGCTCTATTCAAGAGGTCAATAATCCGTAGAGACGTGCGATTCGCATATCTCGCATGTTTGCGTTATGCGGATTTTGAGGAATAGGATTGGTTATGGCCTCGGACTTTTTAAAAGATATGTTCAGGGAAAAAGAGGCAGATAAGCGCAGCCCTGAAGCAGTATCTTTTTCAGATTTTCTTGCAAGGGCAGCTAAAAGAAGCCCATCAATCTCAGCAGAGCGCGTTGATGAAATAATGGGTGAAGCGAGAAATGATGCCCGTATGCAATTCGCATCACAAATCTCGTAGAATATCGTCTCGTGTAATCGTGCTTAAACCTCCACAATAATCGGAATCACCATAGGTTCGCGGTCTAAAGCCCGGTCAAAATACCGATACAAGGCACCAGTGACCGCGCGCTTCAATGCCTTGCGATCGGTTTCACCGCGATTCACTGCTTCTTCGTAGGCTTTCTTGCTGGCATGGACGACTTCGGCGGTGATCTTCTGTTGCTCGGAGCCGTAGATGAGCCCGCGGCTGAGCACATCAGGATCACCGACAAGGCGGTGGCTTTCACTGTAGGCTCTCAACATCACGATGACTGCGCCTGATTCGCTCATAATCTTGCGATCAAGAAGTACGCGCTGACCTTCGCCAGCCGATCCGCGACCGTCGATGATGACGTCCTGGACGGTCAATTTTTGCTTGCTCTTGCGCGCAGAGCCATCACGCTCGAATTCCAGGATTTCCCCGTTGCTCAGAAGGTGAATCTGATTTTCCAGGTACCCAATGCTCCGTGCGATATCGGCGTGTGCAGCGCGCATCTGCGGTTCGCCGTGTTCGGGAATCACGTGCCTGGCGCGTACCAGGCGGTGCATAAGAAGGATGTCTCCCCGCTGGCCATGGCCGGTAACGTGCAGCGCGAGTTCCTGGTTCGTCTTTACGATGGCTCCACGCAGGTGGAGGTTATTGATAACTTTTGATACAGCGCGCTCGTTACCGATAATAGGATTAGAGCTCAAAATTACTGTGTCCCCTTTCTTCACTTCGATATGGCGGTGGGTTCCAAGTCCCATACGAGCGAGACCTGCGGTCTCTTCTCCTTGGCTTCCTGTTGCGATAATTAATACTTCACGATCGGGCATTTTCTCCATGCCGGGACCTGCCTTTCGTATCAATCCGCGTGGGGCTTTAAGATAGCCGAGGTTCTGGGCGATCTCGACGTTGGTCTCCATACTCCGTCCGGAGATGAAAACTTTTCTATTAAAGGTCTTGGCATGTTCGACCACTTGCTGAATGCGGTTCAGAAGAGAAGAGAATGTGGAAACGATCACGCGACCCTTTGCATCACGAATGAGGTCGAGGAGAGTCTCGCTGATTTCCCGTTCGCTTTTAGAGAATCCAGGCTTCGCGGCGTTGGTAGAGTCCGCGATGATCGCAAGCACTCCCTCTTTCCCCAATTCCGCGAGACGCTGAAAATCTGCCGGAGGTTCATCACCCGCGGGTGTAAGGTCGAATTTGAAATCCCCCGTATGGAGGACTTTTCCATAGGGTGTATGGATTACGATTGCGGCGGAATCCGGAATACTGTGGGTGACCCGGAGGTACTCCACTTCCACTTTGCCAATGCGAATCTTCTGGCCGTATGGGACAGTATTCAATTTCGCTTGGCTCGTCAGTCGCTCCTCATCCAGACGCTTTTTTACAAATGCCATCGTAAGCTTCGTGCCATAGCACGGCGGATAATGCAGCTGTGGCAGCAGATGCTGTGCTGCGCCGATGTGGTCTAGGTGGGCGTGCGTGAAGAGCACCGCTTTGATGCGGTTTTCCCGTCCCCGAAGACAGGTGATATCCGGGATCAAATAGTCGATCCCAAGCATGTCTTCGTCCGGGAATTGAAGACCCAAATCAACGATATATAGGTCGCCGTCCACATCGATCACACAGGAGTTCCGGCCGACTTGGTCAAATCCTCCCAAGGGATAGATCCGAAGCCCCCCCTTATTCGGAAGCGGCTGCTGTGGCAGTGGTTCAACAGCGGGAACAAGACGCCCATCATCTCTTACTGCGTTTTGATTCTGGATGGGGGGCACGCCTTGCCGGTGATGTCCGGGGTTACCCCCAGGGTTTCCCCGTGGATTTCCACGGAAAGGTTGAGATCCGCCTTTTTGGGGGCGACCCTCTTTAGGATTCAGGTGCCTGTGCACCCATTGTCCGACGGTTTTCATGTAACGGTCTTGGAAAAAACACTGCAATTGCAGTACGTCCTTTAGTGTAGGCGCGTTGGCTATTTTCGTCAATAGTCGTTTGTCGATAGTGCATTTATTTGGCTTCAGATAAACGAATTTTTATTTCAAAATCATGCAATTTGTAGCGGAAGATCGCGATCTTCCGCTACAAATTGTGGTAATTTCTTCCTCTTGGGCGCACGTGATGCATAACAAAGGATTCCACACTCCCCTTGCCCCACCCTTCCCTACCCGGTAGCCTGCCATTCCGTATGGACATCACCGTCCAATCGGGCCAGACCAAAGCGGGAAACGACATCGTTCTCGCGGCAATTGCGATGGAATCTGCACATGGAGAACATGTGTGCCTTCTTCTGCAGATGGAAGCGGATTCTGCTTCAGCCAAGGCTTTGGAAAAAGAAATGACGGGGGTGGTGAAGCACAGTCTTCTCGAAACCGAAGGGGACGCGTCTGCGAGACTTGATGGCACTCTCAAAGAACTCAACGGTCTTTTGAAGGGGCTCCTCATCTCCGGATCCATTCGTGACGTTCATGCCATCATCAGCATTGTCGACAATCGTGGCAATCTCCATGTTTCCCATGCTGGACGCGCCGAGGCCTATGTGGTTCGCGGGGCTTCTGCAAGCCAGATTACGGAGTATTCGCGTGGCAAATCCACTCCAGCCTTTGTGTACATTGCCAGTGGTTCTCTGGAGCCGCGGGATATCGTTGTTTTCTCCACGCAACGGCTGCTTAGGGCAGTGACTCCTGCTCAACTCACGCAGATCGCGCAACGATCGGGGAATGTAGTGGAGGAGATCGTGCACACCCTCAACAGTGAAAAAGAGCAGGCCGCAGTTGCGGTGCTCTCCGTCAGCGGTGGCAAACATCAGATGGAGCTCGAGGATGCCCTCGCACCCGCAAAAGCTCGAAAAATCACACCGGCTTCGCGTGAGAGGCGGAGCCGAAGGCTGCCCTCTGCCGGATGGCTGCGCGAAGTACTCCCGCAACTTCAGCATCGTATCACAGGAATCATCACTGCTCTGGATCTTCCGGCTTTTGCTTTGTCCATGAAAAAATGGATTGCCGGCTTCAGGCGTGACCTCAAAGATCCAGTTCGGAAGAGCCGCGCACATCTACTATTACTGGCGGGGACTATTACCGCTTTTATTGTCATCTGGGCGCTCCTGCAACTCACCGTGAACAGTGAGAAAAGCAAAAGCCGCGAAGAACTCGGAGTACTCGTTGAACAGATTGGCACGGAAATCCGCACGGCGGAAAACCGCCGCATCGCCGGCGACGTGGATGCCGCCAATGCCATCCTTGTTCGCGCGGAAGAGCGGGCGAAGCAGGTTATGGATAACGAGCTCGGGCTCTACCGCATGGAAGCTCTCGATCTTCTGGATCGCATCCGCTCCAAACGCGAAGAGATTAATAATATCGTTCGTCTTGCGCCGCGTATTGTCGCCAATCTTGCGGCGAAAAATCCGGATATCATCGCTCAAGGCTTTATCGGCCTAGCAGACGGTGAATTCGTCGCGTACGACCGCCAGGATCTCTACCGCATCCTTCTGAATTCCGTCGAAAACCCCATTCATCTGACGAATGAAGAACTCATTGTCTCAGGTATCAGTTTCCCGCGCTATCAGACGCTTGTGTTCCAAACAACCGGCAATACGGTTGTAGAACAGATTGCCGGTCAGCCGACGGTGATGAAGACCGAGGATCCGGCGGGATGGATCACCGGGCAAAGCATGGAGGCCTATCTCCGCTTCCTCTATGTCCTCTCTCCGGAGAATAATCAGATCTACAAATATGAGCGCCTTAGCAATCGCTATGGTTCCCCTTCGCAATACAATGTGAATGGTGAAATCGGTAACGCCATCGATATGGCCATCGATGGCAATGTGTTTGTGCTTAAGGATGATGGTACGGTCGTCAAGCTCCTTCGTGGCGAAACGAAGCCCTTCGTGATCCGACATGCACCGGAGAATCTTCTGCAGAATGCTGTGCGCATTTACAAAGTGCCGGATGGTAGCATCTACTTCCTCGACCCCGTGGGAGCCAGAGTCATTGCTGTTACCGATGGTGGCCCGACCGGCGAGTCCTCCTATGTAAAGCAATACGTTCTCGAAGGAGATCAAATCGGCAAACTTATCGATCTGTATGTCGATCCGGATGAGACGAGAGTGTATGTCGTGGATGAAAAGAGAATTTATGCGGTGGATTTGGGGACGAAATAATATCGGGAGGTGGGGAGATCGTGCGATAGTAGGTCATGATGAACGTTCTTGTTTTTGGTACTTTCGATCGGCTGCATCAGGGACATGAATTTGTATTGCATGAAGGATTGAAGCGAGGGGAGCTTCATGTTGTCGTTGCGCGTGATAGTACCGTTAAACGTATTAAGGGACGTAGCGCGGAACAATCGGAACAGGAGAGAGTGGATGCGATTCAGAAAAAATTTCCCAAAGCCAATGTTGTATTAGGAGATAACGAAAATTATTTGAAGCCTGTTCGGACGATTGATCCCGATTTGGTACTTCTTGGATATGATCAGAAGCTTCCTCCGGGGGTGACCATCGAAGATTTTTTTTGTCCCGTGGAGCGATTGGGGGCATTTGAGCCGGAAAGGTTTAAAAGTAGTCTTCGGAGAGGTTAAATGGCTGAATGGTTCGCAAGCAAAAACCCAACCATTTAGCCATTGGACCATTCAATAACCCACTTCCGCAAAAGCGTTAATTTTGCTATACTATCCCGATACCCACAAATATCCATGTCCAACTCTCCTTCTCTTTGGAAGCAACTTGCCGGCGCAGTTATCGGAGGCTCTCTCGGGCTTCTCGTTTATAGCGGTTACCATGTTGCGTCTCCGAAGCTCACTGCATGGATGTCTATCCCACAGCAGTGGCTGGAAAGTAACGGCGAAGGATCCCGCGTGGCGGATACAGACCGGTCAGACAGGACCAATTCTCACTTTGAGGCACGAGCCCGGGAAATAGCCACAGAATTCGGTGCTGCATATAAGAATTATCAGGTCAAGGAAGCTGCTCCGGAGGTAGGGTCTGCGATGAGCGCCACAAGCGTTTCCCCAGTGGAAAGTTCTCCGGGTGTCATTCCCTTTGAAGGTGCGACAGAAGATGTCATAGATTCTCCAGTGGGTGCAGATGCGGTGTCTTCAGAAGGATCGTCGGACGACTGGCAGGAATCCAACCGCGCCAAGGTGGTGCGTGAAATATGGAACGATGAAGCAATCGAAAAAGCCCCAGGGCCGGATACGGATGAACTTCCGGATTCCGGCATTGGAGTGCTTGGTGCATTGATTGCCGCAGGAGCGGGAGCGGGGGGACTTAGGGCACGGAAGAGGAAATAAACAGTGTAAAGAGGTCTCAGATGATCTTGTAAAGATATACTTAAAAAAGTCATTCCCCCAATACCTATGGCAAGCGTACCAAGTGAATTAAGAGCTAGATTCAAAGAGAAACACCCGTTAGTGCCAGATGGAGTAATTACAGAGGCTGCGAGAGCCGCTGGTGAGGTCAATGGAGGAGTGACACAGGTGAGGGGGTTAGTTGCTCAGTTTCTTCTTGAGGCAGGCCACTCTGGTGAAGATCAAGTACGCCAATATTTTCCTCATGAGGCTCAAGCTCTCATTGCACAACATGAAGAGGAAGCTGGGCGTCAGTGATATGCTGCGTGAGTGCCGTTATCCGTTTTTAGCTTAGGATTACTCTTTCTCTTCGGGCTTGCGCTGGGGAGTTTCGGATCCGTCGTTGTCTCGCGCGTTCCTAAAAATAAAAGTATTGGAGGGCGTTCGCAGTGTCCCCATTGTAAGCAAACCATTGCAGCGCGTGACCTTATTCCTGTACTAAGTTTTCTTATCCTTGAGGGCAGGTGTCGCCATTGTCGAAAGAATATTTCTTTGTGCTATCCCCTTCTCGAATTGAGTAGCGCTGGTCTTATTATTCTTCCTGCGATTCTTGAAGGGTATATCGATCCCTTCACCGTGAGCCTCGGCACTGCCCTCTGGCTCTTTCTTCTTCTTGCAGTGATGGATAGCGAGTCACAGCGCATTCCCGATGTCGTGAGCATGCCGCTGATTGTTGTCGCATTTTTGGCAGCATATCTCCGCGGAGAAATTTCCTGGCTTGCCCCTCTCATGGGTGGAGGATTTTTTCTTCTTCAATGGGCAGTATCGCGTGGACGGATTCTTGGGAGCGGAGATATTTTCATCGGCATCGCGATGGGATGCATTTTGGGGACATGGCCAATCACCCTTCTGGCAGTCGGGATTGCGTATGTGGTCGGCGCAAGTATCGCATGTTATTTTTTGGCTTCAGGCAAATATACCCGGGGCATGAGGATTGCATTTGTCCCGTATCTTTTTGTAGGGACAGTTATCGCATTGGTTTTCGGAGAGCGCGTGTTAAAACTCTTGAGCATATGAAATTGGGACTTGCGTCTCAATCGTATAGACGAGGGCAAGTCCCTAATATCTGCGTCGACATTTGTCGAGAAGCAATAGCTTTCGCCGCCTGCCTCTCTTTCGACCATCATTGAATGCTGAGCGCCAACGATGCGCAATGGCCGGAAGAGAGGCAGAGGATGTCTAATGCAGACGTACCCATATTATGCTGTTTTAAAGATTTGTCAAATGTCACTTTTAGCCATTTGGTAAGCTATTCCCGAGAGAATTCAGTATTCTAGAGGAGAACTTTCTATGAAAATTGTCGCCCAAAACCGCCGCGCACGCTTTGACTACGAGATCGTTGAAACGATCGAAGCAGGCATGATGCTCACCGGCTCCGAAGTAAAATCGTGCCGTGAAGGACATATCAGTCTTGTGGGTGCGTATGTCACCGTGCACAAAGGCAAGGTGAAGCTTCGCAATGTAACGATCGCGCGTTACCGCTATGCCGCGGGATCACAAACCAATGAACCCGAGCGGGAACGCGAGTTACTTCTCAAGAGTGCGGAAATAGATAGGCTCTCTACGGCGGTCGATCAAAAAGGAATGACGCTAGTGCCACTAGAGGTACGCGCGGGAAAATACATCAAGATCGTCATTGGACTCGGGCGCGGGAAGAAAAAATTCGATAAGCGTGCGAGTATAAAAAAGCGCGATGTGGAGAGGAAATTGAGGGAAGGACGAGAATATTAGGATTAGGATTAGGATTGGGGTTTGGATTAGGATGAATCCAATGTCCCTTCTTCCCCAACCCCTTCAACGCGCCATTGAGGAGTTTTCCCAGCTCCCCGGGATCGGACATAAATCCGCCGAGCGCCTGACATTCCATCTCCTCCGAAGCTCGAAGGCATCGCCAGAAGCGCTTGGGAATGCGCTTTTGAACCTGCGTATAGAACTGCATTACTGCTCCGAGTGCCAGATGGTGACGCTGCAGAAAAAATGTTCCGTGTGCGAGGATTCCTCGCGCGATCGCGCGACGATTCTTGTTGTAGAATCCCCCCTTGAAGTGATCGCCTTTGAGAAAACCGGCTACAAGGGTTTGTATCATGTTCTTCATGGAGTCCTCTCCCCCATCGATGGCATGGGACCCGAACAATTGAAGCTCAAGGAATTAATCGACCGCTGCAAGAGCGGTGGCATTGGAGAGCTTATTATTGCGACTAATCCCGATGTGGAAGGTGAAGCAACAGCCGCGTATATCCGGCAAAAATTAGGCGACAACGTTTCGAAAATTACACGTTTGGCACACGGGCTCCCGATGGGTGCGGATATCGAATTTGCTGATCAGGTCACGCTGAAAGAGGCGATTGCGGGGAGGAGGGTGCTATGAGGATTGGGTGTGTCATACGCTGATGGTGCCGCACGCCAGTAGGCGATGCGGCTAGAGGATTGATCTCAATTCTAGCCTCGGGGTCCGCACGCTCATAAGCGTGCGGCTGGGATTTTGTAATCGTATTGAGTCCACCAACCCAGCCGCACACCTACTGGTGTGCGGCGTACGAACATGTGTGACATTGTTCCATCGGTTTATGGAACCATTTTTTTGGCTTCACAAAGAGATAAAATAGCATTCTATTTTAGGCATTGTTCCTAGGTTCATTCTCAATACAGAGAACATTTGTAGGATGTTTCCATGACCCAACGCCACCCTATTCAAAATGACGAGCCCTTACTTGTGACTACGGTCGTAAAGGATAGAGAACATGTTTTCTCTAACAATGCATTTGCACGAGAGGCGGTCGAAGCTCTGTATAGAACGCAAGATCGTTATCCATTTTTCCTCTATGGTTTTGTGATCATGCCGGATCATGTTCATATCCTTCTAAAAGCGATTTCACCTATGAAGGTTTCTCTCATTATGAACCGTTATAAAACTTGTGTGAGCCGTTGCATTGGCATCGGTCCGTTGTGGCAGAGACGTTTTCACATAAAAACCATTCAAGATGGTTCGCCGGTTTTGGATTACATTCATAACAACCCTTGTGTAAAAGGATTGTCTGAGATTCCCGAGGAGTATCCATGGTCTTCGGCATCGGGCAAATGGGATATTTCGCCATTGGATGTTCTTATTGCAGCAATTAGGTTTACACATTCGTTTAGCGTGGAGGCATGAAATCCCACCACGCCTACCAGCTCGCTGCCATGAAAGCCGCGCTTATTAACCATGTCC
>VMGQ01000018.1 GCA_007376635.1 Candidatus Peregrinibacteria bacterium Greene1014_49 | reverse complement strand
GCCCACTTCTGCATGACCTGTCGAAATTTTCTGCACGAAGAGCATCATGGCAAGTGAGGTGCCGATGAGGATGCCAATCATGGGATCAAAGACTACGGAAATTGCCGCAACAAATATCGAAAGGAAAAATTCCGTGCGATGGTCCCGGAAGAGGCGCACGAAATGTTCGTGGTGCACCATCCGGTACGCGGTGTAGATGAGGATTGCGGCGATGATGGGGAGTGGCAGGAAGATGAATTGTCCCAGAAGCAGCATGCAGATGATGGCGATGCTTACGGCATTGATGCCTTGGGAAATCCGGTGCGTGGCACCACTTTTGGCGTTGAGCGCAGTGCGTGCAAGCACACCTGTTGCAGGCAGTCCTCCGAAGAGCCCTGCGACGATATTGGCCAGTCCCAGCGCGAGGGTTTCGGGGCTCTGCTTGTAGCGGGTGCGGGTCATCCCATCTGCTATTTTTGCTGAAAGTAGCGTCTCAAGAATGGCAATGAGCGTGACGGTGAATGTTGTCGCGATGAATGGCCTCCCAAAGATTTCTCTGGTGAAGACAGGGAATTGAATCAGTGCCGTATCGAAGACACCGAACTTTGTTTGCAGTGTCTGCAGCGAAAAGGGAAGGAGATCCTTGCTTGTGAGAAATCCCAGAACAATGCCGATGACGGCAAGTGGAATGGGACCGGGGAGTGCGGGGAGATAGCGGTTCCATACAAGGAGAAAAACGAGACCGATCAGAGAGACTGCAACCGCAGCGATTTGTGCGTCCTGTATATGCCGCAACGATTCACCTATATTTGCGAGAAAGGCTTCATGGACGGGGAGATCCGAAAGACCAAGGACGAAGTTCAATTGATTCAGAGCGATGATGAGCCCTACAGCAAGCGTAAAACCATGAATCACGCTTCCCGGAATAAAGAGAATGTACTTATCCCAGCGCAGTATCCAGACAATCAGAATGAGCGAGCCGCTGCCAATGGCAACCCATGGGAGCATATTCTCTCCGTGTGTATGCACGTAGCCCGCAAGAACACCGGAAAGTGCTGCTGCCGGACCAATGATATTAAAGTTGCTTCCGCCGAAGATGGAGGCGACGAGTCCTGCCCAGACGGCGGTGATGATCCCCATCGCGGGTGTTGCGTTGGTCGCAATCGATAGGGAGATAGAAAGGGGAATACTTACAAGAGCGACCGTGAGCCCCGACTTCCAATTTTTCCGTGCGAGGGAAAGGAAGTGTGCAGCAGGAGAAGCGGGTTTCATGCGGGAACGGAGGAAGAAAAGATATTTAGGATTCGAGCGCCGCCTTACTCGCACTCAATTCCGCCAATTCACTTGTGATATTTCCCTGCCGTGTCTGGTTATAGGTGAGGGTGAGGTCATCAAGAATGGCCGAGGCGTTATCCGTGGCCGAATGCATAGCCACCATGCGAGCGGAGTGCTCGGAAGCAACGGCTTCGAGGAGGGCTTGGTAGATCTGAAGCTCTGTGATCTGGCTGAGGGCAGCATCCAAGACGACAGCCTCGGATGGCTCGAAGAGATACTGTGCTTCACCTTCGGGCATCGTGAGTTCCGCTTCACTGCGCACAGAGCCGGGATCGACACCGAGGGACTTCATCATTTCCGTAAGCGCCGTCTGCGAGAAGGGGAGCAGCACTTTTGCCGTGGGCTTTTGAGCGAGTGCGGAGATAAAGTCGGGGTAGAGAAGTGTGACGTGGTCGTAGGTGCCCGCGGCAAAAGCTTCCGAGGCGATTTTGGCGATGGGAGCAATGTCGCGGAGCTTTGGATGATTGCTGAATGCGGGGAACGCAGCAATCACATTTTGCCCAGCGCGAGCCAAAAATTGCTGACCTCTCCGCCCGATGGCGATGAAATCCATGGATTCAAATGTCGGGATACTTTTCAGACTCGCAATGTACTCGGCTGCGGATTTGAGAATCTGCGTGCCGAGGCTCCCGGTAAGCCCGCGGTCACTGGTAAAGAGGATGCCGAGGACTTTTTTCACAGGGCGAGGGCGTAGTGCCGGGTGCGATTCGGGGTTTCGCTTGCTCACACGCAGCAGGATGTGCCAAGAGGCGATTGCAAAATGCCGGAGTGTTACCGCATTACTGACCGCTCGACGCATTTTACTTGCGGCAACGAGTTCCATGGCTTTGGTCACCTGTCGCGTGGACTTGATGCCTTTCATTTTGCGCCGGAGATCACGGAGGCTATTGCCCAAATGAAAAATTGAAAATGGAAAATGGAAAATTAGGCCTGAGCACTGAGCCCTTTGCGTTCGCGATATGCAGCGATCGTCTTCTTCAATTCTTCTTCAGCATCTTTCGTAATTTCCTTGCTAAGAGTCTCAAGGAGTGGTTTTTGCTCCCGGGACATCTGCTCGAGGAGTCCTTTGAAGAATGTGCGGACATCGGCGACAGGAACGTCATCGATCAGACCGTTCACTCCGGCGTAGAGCATCACTACTTGATGGCTTACAGATTGCGGATCGTATTGTCCCTGCTTCAGGATTTCCATCAGGCGGATACCGCGGTCGAGCTGCTTTTTGGTAGCTGAGTCGAGATCGGAGCCAAACTGTGCGAAAACCGCAAGTTCGCGGTACTGTGCCATTTCGAGACGGAGCTTTCCGGCAACCTTCTTCATGGATTTCACCTGCGCGGCAGAACCCACGCGCGAGACGGAGATTCCAGCGTTCACCGCAGGGCGAATGCCTTTATAGAAAAGATCAGATTCCAGGAAGATCTGGCCGTCGGTGATCGAGATGACGTTTGTGGGGATGTACGCGGAGACATCACCAGCCTGCGTTTCAATAATTGGGAGTGCTGTCAGCGATCCGCCGCCGTGCTTTTCATCGAGACATACTGCGCGCTCGAGAAGACGGGAGTGGAGGTAGAAAACGTCTCCCGGGTAGGCCTCGCGACCCGGGGGACGGCGAAGCAAAAGCGAGATCTGGCGGTAGGCCCAGGCGTGCTTCGAAAGATCGTCGTAAATCACGAGAACATCTTTGCCCTGGTCGACGAAGTACTCGCCCATCGCACATCCTGCAAATGGGGCGATATAGGAAAGTGATGCGGGCTCTGAGGCTCCGGCGCTCACAACGATGGTGTAGTCCATCGCGCCGCGTTTTTGCAGCTCTGCGACAATCTTGGTTACTTTCGACTCCTTTTGACCGATAGCAACGTAGATGCAGACGACGGGACGATCCGTATTCTGGGTTTCTTTCTGATTGATAATCGCGTCCACGACGATTGCGGTCTTTCCTGTTTGCCTGTCACCGATGATAAGTTCGCGCTGGCCGCGCCCGATCGGGATCATGGCATCGATTGCCGTGATGCCGGTTTGCAGTGGCATAGTCACAGACTTGCGTTCAATGACGCCCGCGGCGATTTTCTCCACGGGGTAGAGCTTTGTGCCGGTAATGGGCTTACCTCCATCTTTGGCTACTCCCAGCGGAGAAACCACTCTGCCGAGAAGCTCTTCGCCGACCGGTACCGAAAGGATTTTCCCGGTCGCACGTACGGTATCGCCTTCGCGGATCTCCATGTCGCTTCCGAGGATGATGGCGCCAACAGTCTCGAGTTCCAGGTTGAGCGCTACTCCCATGATGCCCTTGCCGAAGTCGATCATTTCGGAAGAGCCCACGTTCTGGAGTCCGCGCACGCGTGCGATGCCATCGCCGATCGAGGTAACCGTTCCCACATGCTCTTCGTGAGCTTTCGGGCGAAACGATTGCAGATGCTTGTCGATAAGTGCAGAGAAGTCGGTAGCCATGATGGAAAATTAGAAATGAGGAATTAGCAATTAGGAATTTTGCGAGAGGAGCATTTCTGCATCCTCCAGTGAGCGCTTCACAGAAAGGTCAATGCGTTCGTCGCCGTAGGAAACCGTGGCGCCGCCGATGAGGGAGGAATCTTTTCTTTGCTTAATATGTACTTTCTTTCCTGTCTTCTTCTCGATGGCCGTAGAGATTGCCGGAATCAGCGATGCTGCGTCACCCGTGGGCGAAGCAATCGTGACGGTAAGCGTTCCGGCGCTCTCTTCTGCTGCTTGGGTCACCAGACAAAGCACTTCCTCAGGAGTCGCGTTCTGACCCTCCTTTTGGAGAGCCTCGGTGAGGGCAGCAATGGCTGCGTGTGCGAGATCGAGAGAAGGCGTGCTCATTGTATAAGGGCGGGAATGTCTTTCTGGAGGCTACTCAGAAGACGCGACTGATCGGCAGGCGTGAATTCACGTTCGAGAATTTTTCCTGCAAGGGCAACAGTCACTTTGGCGACAGTCTTTTCGAGGTCAGCAACCATTTTTCTCTTTTCATCTTCGAGCTGCTTCTTACCGCGCTCGAGGAGTGCGCTTACTTCCTGTTCCGCTGCCTTCATCAGTTCACTACGACTCGTATCAGCCTGCTTCTTGGCTTCGGCAAGCAATGCAGAAGACTTCTGATCGAGCTCTTTCATTGCAGCCTTGCGACTCGTTTCCATTTCTTTCAACTGATGCTCGATCTTCTTGCTGTCCTCCATAGACTTTGCGATGCGATCTTTGCGTTCATCGAGAAGTTTGAGGATTGGGCGGTAGAGCAGCACTGTGAGTGCGACGAGAAGGATCCCGTAGTTGATGAGCTGGGAGATGAGGACACCAAGGTCGATGCCGAGAGCATTTAAAAGTTCCATAAGATGAGGGGAGGGTGATTAGACGAACTTGACGATGAGCGCGATGACGAGTGCGTAGATGGCGACGGCTTCAGCGAAGGCGACAGTCAAGATCATAACGGTCTGAATTTTGGCTGCGGCTTCAGGATTGCGGCCGACGGCCTCAGCGGATTTTCCCCCGATGATGCCGATACCGATGCCAGGTCCTATGGCTCCGAGACCCATGGCGAGTGCGACGGCGACATCTCTCAAGTCGAAAGCTTTTGCGGCCTCAATGATTCCGGAATCATGTAGCCCCGCTTCCTGCGCTAGCGCAATGGTCGGAAGAATGGCTGCAAGGGTGCCGAGAGTGGTGAGAAATTTCTTCATAGAAGAGAAGGGAAAAAAGATGAAAAAAGATTATGCGTGAGCTTCACCATGCGCAGTGACTGCCATTTTGATGAAGGCAACGGTGAGGAGTGAGAAGACAAGTGCTTGAATGAACCCGACGAAGATTTCGAGACCCAGGAAGGGAATCGGCAGGATGTAGGGGACGAGGAACGAGATCACGACAAGGAGCACTTCCCCTGCAAAGATATTGCCGAAGAGACGGAAGACAAAGGAGATAAGGCGAGCGAATTCCCCGACGAATTCGAGGATTCCCACCACCGTGCCGATGCCATAGGGCTTCTTCCACGGCGCGACGATGTACTTGCTGAGGTGTCCGAAGATGCCGACCGTGGCAAGACCCAGTATTTGTGTGGCGATGACGGAGATCAGTGTGAAGGCGAGGGTCACGTTTGCGTCGGCATTCATCGATCGCAGGAGAGGGACATTGATAAGTTTTCCTTCATGCATGGCTTCTACGGTGATACTTCCGACTCCCGGAATGATCCCGAGCCAGTTGGCGAACATGATGAAGAGAAAGAACGTTGCGATCATCGGAAACACTTTTCTTGTCATCTTGTTGTCTTGCATCACCGAATCAATGAGCGCGAGAATGCCTTCGACAATGAGCTCAAGGAGAGATTGGAGTCGATTGGGAATTAGCTTATATCCCCGGGTCTTTGCGATGCCAGCTACGCCGATCAATAGAACCATCGTGATCCATGCCATGAGGATCGTATTGCGGATTTCGAATGGTCCGATGTGAGCAATGGTTTCGGAGGCCAGGGTGGGAGCGTGGATGGCGGACATAAGAGGTTCGGGTTCGGGTTAGGGTTAGGGTTGAAGGAGAGGCTTGATGCGGTGCCAGATGGCGAGCATGGAGGAAGTAAGTGCGATAGCGAGACCGATGATAATGAAGAGTGGGGAAGTTTCGAGTGTTTTATCGATGTATGCTCCGCCGAAACCGAGGACTGCTGCGGGGATCGCAATGAGGTAGCCGATCTCTCCTACGAGCCCCAAAAGTTGTGGAGTGCGCAGAGAGTCGATCTTTGTGTTTCCTGGAGCCGATGATGGAAGCATCGCGGCCATCATTGTTGTGTTGGAGGCATGGGGGATCTGCGAAGCGTCGAGCGGCGACGGAAACCTTTGAGACGGGCAAGCTCACGGTCGAGAACGGCATTGGCTTCTGCAAAGGCTTCGGCGTCAGTGCGTTTCTCGAGCATGAGTTTCTCCGCGTTTTCCTTTGCCTTGAGAATCGCTTCTTCATCAGCAAATGCATCGGCAGCATCTGCCGTGCGGACAAGAACACGCACACCCGCGCCGTCGATCTCGATTGTTCCTCGTGAAACTGCGAAGAGATGCTCACCGGATTTCTGGCGAGCAATCAAGCTTCCCGGAAGAACTGTTGTGACGAGCGGAATATGCTTCGGAAGCACCGTGATCTCCCCGTCGCCTGTAGGTAGCGTCACCGATTCGACTTCGGAGTCGAAGACGATAGCGTCGGGGGTGATGATCTGGAGATGAAGCATGGGGATTGTGAGTCGGGAGATCGTGAGTCGGGAGATCGGGAATCAGGCTTGGACTTCTTCGATACTGCCTTTCATGTAGAAGGCTTGTTCGGGGACAGCATCGAGTTCGCCGTCGAGGATCATTTTGAAACTCTTTACGGTCTGTTCACGCGTCACGAACTTTCCGGGGATGCCGGTGAAGGTTTCTGCTACGAAGAATGGCTGACTGAGGAATTTCTGGATCTTTCTGGCGCGCTGGACGGTTTTCTTGTCCTCTTCGGAAAGCTCTTCCATACCGAGGATCGCGATAATGTCCTGGAGTTCTCTGTAGCGTTGGAGCACTTTCTGCACTCCACGCGCGGTGGCGTAGTGCTCTTCTCCAACGGTGTCTTCCGCGAGGATCGTTGAGGTGGAATCCAGAGGATCAACAGCCGGGTAAATACCAAGCTCCGCGAGGCTTCTGGTCAGTACGATTGTTGAGTCGAGGTGGCCGAAGGTGGATGCCGGTGCCGGATCCGTAAAGTCATCCGCTGGCACGTACACGGCTTGGACGGAGGTGATGGATCCTTTATTGGTGGAGGTAATGCGCTCTTGAACGGCTCCCATTTCCTGCGCAAGAGTTGGCTGGTATCCCACAGCAGAAGGGATACGCCCAAGAAGGGCAGAGACTTCGGAGCCGGCTTGGGTAAAGCGGAATATATTATCGATAAAGAGCAGCACATCACGGTGCTCCTCGTCGCGGAAGTATTCCGCCATCGAAAGCCCCGAAAGGGCAACACGCAGACGGGGTCCTGGGGGCTCATTCATCTGTCCGAAGACGAGTGCGGTCTTCTCAAGCACGCCCGATTCCTTCATTTCGTAGTAGAGGTCGTTTCCCTCGCGGCTGCGCTCTCCCACGCCAGCGAATACGGAAAATCCCCCGTGTTCTGCGGCGATATTGCGGATCAATTCTTTCACAATGACGGTCTTGCCCACTCCGGCTCCTCCGAAGAGTCCGACTTTTCCTCCTTTGAGGATCGGACAGATCAGGTCGATGACTTTGATGCCGGTTTCAAGAATTTCGGTCTTTGTGGATTGCTCGGAAAAACTCGGCGCAGGCCGGTGGATCGGATACTTCTTCTTCATCTTGATCTGTGGCATACCGTCAATCGGGTTTCCAAGGACATCGAACATGCGCCCAAGGGTTTCGGGACCTACCGGAACGGAGATTGGTGCGCCGGTATCGGTGACGGCAGCGCCGCGTCGGAGTCCGTCTGTGGCTCCCATGGCGACCGTGCGGAGCATCCCAGGGCGCAAGTGTTGCTGCACTTCCAGAGTCAGACTCTTGCCGGCAATATCCACAGTGAGAGCCGTGTAGATAGGAGGCATAGAACTTCCCGTAGGGAATGCGCAGTCGACGACGGCACCGATGACTTGAGCGATGGATCCTGTTGCGGGCATAAAAAAGGAAGAGATTGTTCAGTGTACATACAGGATAGCTGCGCGGGAGACAAGGCTCCTAGAGGCCGGACGGGTGAAATGTTGCAAAGAATAAAAAATATTGTTCAGTATGCTCATTCTCCATCGCTGGGCAGGCAGATCTTAAAAAATGATCCGCACTCCTCCCAGATCCGCATAGTCAAACGCGTGTGAATGGTGGATGGAACCTATGAGAATACGATTCTTGCGCACGCCGAGCTCGCGAGAGATGACATCGATGACCTCTGGCCCAAAGGGCATATCCTTACACAGGTAGTCGATCTCGAAGTTGGTGAATGCACCAGCCTTCTGGAGATGAGGCAATGTCTCACGGATTTCCTGTTCTCCTTTTTTATCGCCGGAGCAGTGCACGAGCGTGAGCTTGCGTCCTGTTTCATTGCGGTCAATGTACTCAAGAATTGGAGCAAGCCGACTGACGTTGTGCACAAATGCGACGAAACGGCCGCTACTGATATCGCTGAATCTCCTTTGAAGCCATCCATGGAATGTCGGGAGGTCTGTCGTGACCTTCAGGAGCGTCCGCAATATGCGATCGTTGTAGATCACACAGAAGATGATGAAGATTGTCGGGATGAAGTAGATCTCGAAGAATATCAGGTTATTGAAATCGATCCGGATATTGCCAATGACGCCAAAGCTTGTGGCCAGAAGTGCAATGGCAACGGCGGAGAGCGGAGCAGAGTACGTGCGCTTCAGCTCGGATCGTGATTGTTTGAGGATGATATTGCCGAGAGCGAACATGCTCATCACTCCAAGGAATGCGATCGTATAGACACCGGCAAGCGCGAGAAGGTTTCCTTTCGTGAGAATCAAGATGGAGCTGCAGAGAGCGAAGAATCCGAGGATAATTCTGGGAAACGCCCCGCGTTTATTCTGCTTACTGAAAAGTCCAGGAATACATCCATCCGAGCTCATGCGGTTCAAGAGTCCCGAGACGCCGATGTACGAAGTGAGCACAGCGCCGGAGAGCACCAGAAAAGCATCAATGACAACGAGGATTTTAAAAGAATGACCGCCGATGACATTGGCTGCATCTGCGAGGAGGAAATCTTTCGCCGCGACGATCGCGTCATAGGGCATGCTCTGGAGAACGACGAGCGCAATCAGTGGGTTAAAGAATGCAACGCCGAGGAGCATGTTGCGAAGCGTCAGCCGGAAGACGCCTTTGCCCTGTTCTTCGACGAAGTTTGCTGAGCTTTCAAAGCCAGAGACACCCAGAAGAGAAGCTGCAAACGCGAGGTAGAGCATATTGAAGAGCCCTCCTTTTTCGGTCACAAGTTCGGCTGTGCGATGGAAGTTATCGGTAAAGTGCGTTACGCCCTTGGATGTGGCATATGCGCCGAGAGCAAGGAATAGAAACAGCGTGATGATATGCGTGATAAAAATTCCCAGTGCAACTTTTGAAGAATCTTTGATGCCGAAAATCACAAGAAATGCGAATACGCCAAGTAGTGCGATTGTTGCGGGGATGACGGGGATGCTCGGGACTATGGTGTGCATATATTCCACGGCGACTTTCGCCGATATCACGGCGGTTGCTATATAGGAGAGGAACGTCATCGCACCCGCGACAGAAGCCACCACTTTCGTGGTGCCATTGAGCAGACAGTTGTACGCACCGCCATTCACCGGAAGTGCTTCCACGACTTCTGTATAGACGAGTTTGTAGAGAAACAGGATAAACGCGATGAATGCGAGGACAAAGGGCGCAAAGACGCCACAGAAGAGGATCGCTATGCCCGAAACATACAGGCAGGAACTGAGGATGTCGTTCCCGCAGATAGCAGTTGCAGCTGCGGGCCCAAGTTTGGGGTGTGGAGAAGGGGAAGAGGACACGATGAATGTTAGGAAAGAAAGGTAAACGGCGCTCCAAGCTTTTTCACTTCATCCAAGCGGTAATCGAGCATTTTACTGCCGACAAAGACCATGGAGACATCGTAACTGTGGAGCACGGCTTCCAGATTCTGCTGAAGTGTGCCAGGACGCAATATCAGCTCCAGTGTGATCGATTGCTTCTCTGCCTTCTTTCGCTCTGCATATATTCCATCAAACGCTTCTTTTACGCGCTTCTCCATCTCCACGATGAATTCCGTAGCGTAACGGTCTTCAGGGCAATGCAGTAAAATGACATGTCGTACGCCGTATGTATCCGCCCAATCCGTGACCTTTCCGAGGCGCTCGGTAAACGAAAGACCCCGTGATCCGAGCACGGCGACTCGTCCTAAGCTCTTTGCTGATGCTATGGGCTTCGCGACCGTTGCGAGGCCAAGCATTTGGGCAAGGAGTGGTGTCAGCGGTGGTTGTAATACAAGTGTAAAAAGGATCACCCAGAGTCCGATGGCGACTGCAGTCTCGGCACCAGCGATTCCCGAAGCACCGATGCCAATCAAGAGCACCGCTGGGATTACGCCGGTCTCACGGACGAAAGAAAGGAAGAGCAATTCGTTGAAGCTGATCTTGTGTCGTCCCCAGTGGAAGGGGCCGATAGTGAGGAAGATGACTGCCGGGCGGATGATGAAGACAAAGATCGCGCCCATCACAAGACCTATCTTCGCTGATCCCATGAGCATCGCAGGATCAACGCTCGCTCCGAGAAGCAAGAAGATGAGCGGCTTCATAAACGCTTCGATTGTGTGATTGAAGTAATGCTCAATGTGGCGGAAGTGCTCTTCTACCTGAAAGAGGAGGCTGCTGATGAAGACTGCGAGAAATCCGCTGCCATGTAGTGCTGTTGCGGCTACGAAGCATAGGAGTGGCACTGCAAGAAACATCGCCGCGTCAGCCTCTCCCGGTGCTCCTCCAAGCGTTCGCTTGACGCGATTCCAGCCGTAGAGGATTGCAAACCCAAGAACGCCAATGCCACCGCCTACAAGGAGTTCATAGATCACTTCCAGTCCAGTTTCGGGTGTGAGGAGCCGGAGATAGGCGGCCTGGATGCTCCTGGGCATCTCTGCGATATCACCAAAGGTGAACAGTCCGAGAAAAACGGTCGTGAGCACCGCGCCTATAACATCATTGAGCGCACTTTCACTGATGGCGATGTGTTTCACGCGTGCGTTGCGGAAGACCAGGGGCTTCAAGCTGGGGATAATCGCGGCGGGGTCTGTGGATGCCAGCGCTGCTCCCAAAATCACCGCGGCAGCTATGGGGAGTGCGGCACCCGACATAGTGCTGATCGTGACAAGAAATTGGGAAAAGAGCAGTGCTGTAATGATCGTGCCAATCGTCGCAATTGCGAGGATAGGATCGATCAGCTTGGCAAATCTTCCGAAGGGTGTATCTAGCCCGCCGCCAAAGAGAATCAGTGCGGCTCCGAATGTGGTAAGGATTGTCAGCATGTTGCTGTTTCCCACAATTGGTTGCAGGCTTCCGCGCTCGATCATGCCGATGAAGATACAGACGACAAAGGAGGGGATCACCGTCGACTTGCTCACTTCGTAAACGAGGAATCCGAAGACGAAGATGACAAGCATCTCAAAAAATGCCGCAAGCATCGGACCAGAAGTTCCAAGCGCAGGGATCGCGTGCGTTAGAAATTCTTCCTGGATAGGGGCAAATATCCATGCGGCTGCAAATAAGCATCCAAGGACAGTGTAGTTTTGAAGGTGTCGAATTGTAGTAGCCATAGGATGGAAAAATCTGCGGATGTGTACGCTTAGACCACCGGAAAATCAAGGGGTATAGAGTCACCAATCAGCTTCCCGCGACCCACGCCCAGATCCGGACATCGTTTTCTTTCAGGATTGCGAGAATTGCGAGAAGAGCGAGGCCGGTCAGGATGGCGGCGCATTTCTGGTGGGTGGAGTGTTGTATCATGGCGTGGATGATACTCCTTAAAGAATTATCATCGTGAAGCCAGTGCAGGGACTCGGGACAACCGTTCCAGCGTTACCGTTCCCTGGGGTCTTCCATAAACATCCTTCCATTCAACGGAGATGGAATCTTGCGGATGATGCGTTTGTTTCTCCGCACCGATTTCCTCTGCAATCGCAAGCATTTGCTTGCAACCCATGTGTTGCTCGAGTGTTGGAAAGAAGGGGATCGTCACCCGTCCGATGACGCCGTCTCTCTGCGCCCGCAGAGTCGCGACCGTGCGGCAGGTCGCTATGCATCCCGGGGTAAGATCGAGGACGGTTCCATCTATTGTGCAAATTTTGTGTACAAAAAATTTCTCTCCATCAAGACATAAAACAAGCTTTTCATTCTCAATGCAGAGACAGGCTTCCGGTCCATTCTCTGTAATGTGGAAGGGTTTTCCGAGGAGATCTGTTTCGGGAAGAATTTCGGAGAGATTGGGAGCAGAGGACTCTCTATCGTTCCATGGAGATGCATCAAGCGGACGAGTGCTCTGCGCATGGCCAGGAAGAACCATTGCTGTTGCTACGAGAAATGCAAAACGCAACCGCGGAGGGACAAGGGTAGAGGAGAGTTTTTGTTGGTCTACGGTGCCCAGCGAATGCTCAAGCATTGGCAGGAAGATACACCTTTGGAATGGGGGTGCAATGGATCGTGTAGAGACGGCACTCGGTGCTGTCTTTTGTGCGTTTGAGACGGCATAGAATGCCGTCTCTACACACACGTCACGATGCGCGGAATTTCATCAAGCTTCCATCATATCCATGCACCAAGATCGCCGGATCTTCTGTAATACTTCCACATACTTGCGCTTCCAAATGGTTTTTTTTGACGATTGCCAATGTGTTTTTGGCATCTTCTGGATCGACCACGATCAACATCCCATTCCCCATGCACCACGTCTTGTAGCACTCCTCCGTTGCCACGTTTCCCATCACTGCAATTTCTGTGAGCCACTCCGGAGGGGCAAAGAGATTGTCCAGGGATGCGCCACAGTTCGAGTGCTTCAGAACTCGGCGGAACTTACTCGGTATTCCTCCGCCCGTGATGTGTGCCATGCCCCTCACGTTTATCGCACGCTTTTTTCCATGACGCCCGATCAGTTCGAGAATTGCAGAGTGATAGACGACGCTGGGTGTGAGAACAAGGTCGCCCCAGGTTTGCCCTTTCTGCCCTTTCTGCCCTTCCTGCCCTTCCTTCCACCAGTGTGCTCCAAACTTCTCGCTCAGAATTTTTCTGATTAACGAAAAGCCATTGCTGCGTGCGCCATTCTCCTTCAGAGCAATCACTGCGTCGCCAGGAGCAATTGTTCTTGTATTAATTACCCGGTCTTTTGCAACGATTCCGACGGCAGTTGCGCTCCAGGTTGCCGAATGAACGGCACCGGGAACTTCGGCGATCTCGCCGGCGGGGATCACGATCTTTTGTTTTGAGCAGGCATTGCTCAAGCCCTCCATCAAATCTCCAATGATCTTCGGATCCACTTTGGCGATATCAATCGTGTTACTTACAGCGATCACTTCCGCACCCGTACACACTGCATCATCCGTAACCATCGCGAGGAGATCGCTTCCGAGAGTTTTGCAATTGCCTGCCGCAAGTGCCACATCAATCTTCGTTCCGGTACCGTCATCAGTCATCACCAGGTAGTAGTCGCCCATATCGAGGAGTCCTGCGTACCCGCCTTCCTCAAAGACCGGCGCGCCGATCATGCCTTTGCGAGAAGCAAAGGTAGATGCGGCGGCGTTGTAGGCAGCCTTGGATGCTGTATCACCGGCTGCGACGTCGACGCCAGAGTCTTTGTAGGTGGTCATGACGAGAGTATAGGAGACCCAACAGCCCAGCGCACGTTCCCTACGTGCGCGCGATCAATTCTAGAATCGGGGACGCGCAGGAAGGATCCTGCGCTGGGAGATGCTACCCCCCAATCGCCGTCACCTTTACCTTCTTTTTTCCCGTCACCTCTTTTTCCTCAAGCACATGATGCTCCGCATGTCCGGTTGCATGGTGTCTTGTATCGCTCACAATTCTTCCTTCTTCAATGTGGATGCGCCGTGCATGGATGGATTCCACAAGCGCAATGTCGTGGGTGGCGATAATCACCGTCGTTCCCAGACTGTGAATCGTCTTGAAAATCTCCAGGATATTTTTACTACCTTCATGATCGAGATTGCCTGTTGGTTCATCGGCAAGAAGTATGATCGGTTTATGGACAATCGCCCGGCCGATTGCCGCGCGTGCCTTTTCTCCACCTGAGAGCGCTGAGGGCAAGCTATGCGCATGGCGTATGAGATCGAGATCCTTGAGAAGCCCGCCCACACGCCGATCAATCTCTGCATCGGGAATGCCACATACTTCGAGTGGGAAGGCGATATTTTCCGCAACGGTCATATGTCCGATGAGCTTGTAATCCTGGAAAACGATGCCAATGCGCCTGCGGTAGAGCTGCATGACGGGAGTCGGCACTTTCCGCAGATCCACGCCATCCACTTCGACAATGCCTTTCGTTACTGCCTCAGCCCCCGTGAGGAGGTGCAGCAAAGTCGATTTTCCTGCGCCACTCTTTCCGGTGATACACACAAGCTCTCCTGGGTTGATGTTGAGCGTCACATCCCGAAGAACCGTGACTTGGCCATAGGACTTGGTAACTCCCTTGAGGAGGATCATGGCAAATAGCGTGAATGGAAAATTGAAAATTGAAAATTGAAAATTATCTTAATCCGTTTTCATTCGTACTATGCCTTCTGGGCGATCACATAGACTTCCGTACTCCTGTCCCGACTGGTTTTTGCTTTGATGATGTGTACGTCTTTCCATTCGCTGCGCACGTCTTTGATGAATGCATCGAAGTCCGCGCCTTGGAAGACTTTCAGAACGCAGCGGCCGCCAGATTTCAGTAAGCGCTTCCCAACGGCGAGGGCGCTTTGATTGAGCTCTATGGAACGCCATTGATCGACGTCGTGAATGCCTGAAGTATTTGGAGCGGCGTCAGAAAGAAGGAGATCAATTTTTTTCTCTTGCACCATATTTCGCACAATTTTTTCTACCGCATCCAGATCCATAATGTCCTGTTGCATCGTTACGACATTTGCTGCGATCTTTTCAATCTTCTGAAGATCTAGTCCT
>VMGQ01000017.1 GCA_007376635.1 Candidatus Peregrinibacteria bacterium Greene1014_49 | reverse complement strand
TCGTAAATCCCCGAAGGCCTTTGAATGTGGGCTGAAAGCGTCCTCTTCCCATAGGTCATGATGACCTCAGGGAGTGCAAGATGTATCTGAACCTATGCACGAATGATGCAGACGATCATCATATGTCTCCCATCTAGCGCATCGTCGCGCCAACTCTGACGGCATTTTGCATTTCCGCTTCCTGGACGATGCGTCTGCGACTGGGACGGGAGTATGTGCGCGCAAAGGGCTCCATGGTGCGTGGCTCTGAAATCTTTTTCATGGAAACTGTGAAGTTCGGCTGTGCATCCCATTCTCCGGTGCGTACGGCGCGGCGGTGAGCCGCAGTCAGGATCTGGCGGACGCGACGATGCTCTGCGCTGAAGCGTTCCTGATCGAGGGGCTCTTGCCACTGAGTCTTCCAGGCGAGATAGGTCTCGCGCATCCATGCGCGGTAGAGCTTTTGCTCCTCTGCATAGACGTATCCGGCATTGGGCACGGCATTCCATTCGATATCCTTTCCGTTTTGGATGATGTCTCCCGTGGGCTCGGCTTTCGGGACTGGATTCGCTGCGAGCGCGAGGGGGGAGAGGAGAGCGAGGGTAAGGCCGATGAGGCTGCTTCGGAATTTCTTCATAGGAAAAAAGGGGGATAGGTAAAGAATGCTAGCGCAAAGAAGGGGCGTGTAAAGGAGGGAATACATAGTA
Source organism: Candidatus Peregrinibacteria bacterium Greene1014_49 (assembly GCA_007376635.1). Taxonomy (GTDB): domain Bacteria; phylum Patescibacteriota; class Gracilibacteria; order Peribacterales; family Peribacteraceae; genus 2-12-FULL-55-11. The sequence goes on along the minus strand of VMGQ01000017.1, from coordinate 15,249 downwards.
TTTGCTTTGCTCAGAGAAAATTTGTGCTGGGGATTGATTGGTGGAGCTGAAGGGACTTAAACCCTCGGCCTCTACAATGCGAATGTAGCGCTCTATCAGCTGAGCTACAGCCCCACGGAAGCATTATGATGCAAGGAACGTTGGTGTGGGATAGAGCGCAGATACTTTTTTACTTGCGCCTCGCTTAACGCTCGTCGGCCAGCTGAGCTCTGTCCCCACAGAGATATTCTAAACAAAAGAACAATAGCAACAAGCGCCTCAAAGAGCTTCTCATCATCCTCACAGCTTGGTACTATTTCTCTGTGGCCCGGTAGCTCAGTTGGTAGAGCACTCGCCTGAAGAGCGAGGTGTCACCAGTTCGAACCTGGTCTGGGCCACCACAGGATTATGTTTTTTGTCTACATACTGCAGAGCAAGAAAGATGGTACGTTTTATACGGGAATTACTGATGACATTCAGCGTCGCCTAAAAGAACACAATGATGGACGCACACGTTCAACAATATTTAGGCGACCATGGTGCCTCATTCATTCTGAGGAATATGCATCTCGTTTCGAAGCTAGAAAACGCGAAAAATACTGGAAAAGTGGCAGCGGAAGAGAAGAGCGTAATGCATTTTGCAAATAATAGCGGTGTCACCAGTTCCCTGCCTGCCGGCAGGCAGGGAACCTGGTCTGAGCCACCATTCTCCTCAGTAGGTTATCTGCGTAGCCTCGCTGCCCTGTCCCTTGTAGCCTCGAATAGCGAAGTGAAAAGCGAGCCGAGATGGACTGTTCTGGCATGACCTTATGGAAGAATAGCTTTGGCTTTGAATGGCATCTTCTGCTATTATAAATCAGTAAAAGAAAGAAGACAGTTCCACTATTGCTCAAAAGAAATAGAGTATAATTACACTCCTTCCAACATTCGTATGAGCTGGCTTATGAGTCTCTTCTCGCCATCGCGTTCTGTGCAGACGGAAGTCTTAAGCAGACTGCCTCAAACTGTGCTTTTCGAGTTTAGAGTTGAATTCGATGATCAGAACAATCCTGTCATATTTATTATCGCTCCCAAACATGCTGGTTTAATTACTGAAGCGGCTACTTTTGATGAAGCTGTTGCAAATGCTTGTGATGCAATTTTAACGTACTTCAATGTACCACATGAATATGCCAAATTAGTTGAGTACAATGTTCAAGAAGTATCGGAGCCATTGAATTCGGAAGGGGTGAGAAAGATTACTTTGAACAGAAATACTCCTGTCTATGCCTGATTTTCCAGAAGTATCACAAGCTAGAGTAGCAAGAGCTCTCGTAAGACTCGGTTTTACTGTAGATAAGACAAAAGGTAAGGGCGGGCATTATAAGGTGTATGGACCAAGTGGCTTATTTACCATTCTGCCGAGCCATCTCAAAGCAAAAGGGACGCGCAGCAGCATTGCAAAATTTATCATCGCCGAAGGGGTTAGTCTTGAAACCTTCAAAGCTGAGTTATAACTTTTGTTCCATAATTTTACCTGTAGTGTTGATTTTTATTTGTCATATCCCTGCGGATCCCTTATCCCGATTTTTGCAAACGCCTCCAGCCGCTCCTGACAAGAACCGCACGTTCCGCACGCTTTCTCTCCTCCTTTGTAACACGTCCACGTTTCTCCATAATCCACAGGCGGGCTCAACTGTAGGCCAATCTCCAGAATTTCCACCTTTGTCATCCGCTGGAAGGGGGCGAAGACTGTAAAGGGATTCCAGTCGGAGAGCTCGATAGCATGCCGCAGTGCATCGACAAATTCGGCTCGGCAATCGGGGTAGATAGCGTGATCCCCAGCATGGACACCGAGTGCCAGGAAGGACGCACCTGTGCTTTGGCCGTATCCCACGGCGATGGCACTCATGATCATATTGCGGTTTGGCACGACGGTTTGCTTCATATTTTCTTCCTGATAGTGCCCATCGGGGATTGCTGCACCGGTTTCCAGGAGCGCACTCTCAAAAAGTGATCCAATGAATGGAAGTGCGATGACGTGATGCTTCACACCGAGTGCCTCGCAGTGTTTTTTCGCGAAAGAGATTTCCTTCGCATGCTTCTGTCCGTAATCAAACGAGATCGCAGACATGGTGCATTTTCTCTCTTTTACGAGAAAATGGAGGAGCGTCACGGAATCCATGCCGCCGGAGAGAATGAGGATTCCTTTGGAGCCTATAGGCGGCAGAAGCGTGTCATCCGTAAAGGCTGCAAGAATATCTTCAATGCTGCGCATATACAGGAATCATACCCCTCGTCTTGCTCCCCAGAGAATGCTTTGTAAGCGAATGCAGAGGCCAATTCCTTCTCGCGCGCATATTTCTGCTATGGCAGCATTGCGCTCTTCCATTTCGGCTGCCGTCGTTCCGAGAATCATGAAGAAGCACCGTTGTCGCGGGAGTTTCTGGCGATCGATTTCCTGCAAGGCTTCGCGGCAATGCTCCGGCGTCCCCACGACATACTTGTAGATGGTTTTGCGAAAGTCTTTCAGCTGTATCGAGTACGGCTCATGTCCGGACATGGCGGTTTTCGGCGAGCAGTTATAGCGATCGATGCGCTTATCGAATTCCGGCTGAGAGGTGATCGTTCCGTTTGTTTCCACTTCATGCTCCAGCACTCGATCCGAAAATCGCACTTTGAGATAATCAATGGCCGCCACAATGTCTCGTTGCTGCAGCATCGGCTCGCCACCTGTCCACACGATGATCTGTGTGTGGGGAAAGTCCAAAAGCAGCTTCGCAATGCTCTCCACAATGAGCGCATTTGCTGCATCGCTATAGTCCTCCTGCCCTTCTTTCCACGTATAGGGCGTGTCGCAGAAGTTGCATTGGAGATTACAGAGACCGAGCCGTACAAATACCGCAGGCCTACCGGCAGTGGTTCCTTCGCCCTGGAGGGAATGAAAGATTTCAGAAATGACCATACGGCTTCGCGGGAAGGAAAAACCAACCTGTATAGCATCGATCGTAATGGGGACGCGGCGATACCGCTACGCCGATATTGGCTATTTCCCCGTCTTCTTCCGCGATGCCAAAATCAAACTCACGAGTTTTGCATATTCCTCGATGAAATCGTTTTCAAAGAGCTCCAGTTTCTTTTCCGGTGTTACGTAGAGTGTCAAACTTCCCACGAGCTCTTTCTGATGTTGCAGAGGAACGACGAGCAGAGAACTAAAATTGTGCATACGAGCCATATGCACCGATCCATAGCGCGGCTCTTTTGTAATATCGACGACTTTCATCGGGAATCCTTTTTCCCTGGACTGTTCCACGAGGCTCCCTTTGTATGCTACGGAGGCCTTGCCTTTCCAGCTCTCGTCGACACCGAAGGAGGAAAGGAGATCGAGAGAGTCTTGCCTCGGATTATAGATCCTCAGCACACAGCCATCGACTCTGGTGAGCATGATGACGGAGTTGACGATGAAATCTCCGACGGAGCCGATGTCGCTATACGCGGAGCTCGCTTCGCAGAGTTCGAAGATATAGTCCATCTGACGGCGAACGATGCCGAACTGATTGTAGGCCTCCTTGAGTTTCTGGTATTTCAGGGAAAGCTCTTCTTCGAACTTTCGCTGTGCGGTGATATCTCTGGCGATGAGCAGGATGGAAGACATCTTCCGACCTTCATCGAATACGGGGGTGAGGGTTGCAGAAATCGTGATGTTCTGGGTATTTTTGTGCGTGCCCTGCAATTCAAAATTGTACCGTACCGAGGATTGCCCGAGCATGTGATCCACATCCTGAGTGGAGAACATTCCTTTGATGGTTTTGCCGATCACTTCCTGCTCCTCGTATCCGAAGATCAGCTTTGCGCCTTTGTTCCAGGCTTGCACCAGCCCTGTTTCATCGACAATGATGATTCCGTCGGTCGCGTACGCAATAGCTTGGGTGAGTACGCGCTCTTTGCGCTGCTTCTCTTTCACGACGGTGAGGTCTGTGAAAATGCCCATGGAGCCGCCTCCGGGCAGCGGTGTGCCGCTCATGAGGACGGGAATGTGTTTTCCGGTTTTCGTTACAAGAATCGTTTCATACGATGAGCTGATGCCCTTTGCCCTCTCTTGCCTGTCGATACGGCGAATATCATCCACGTAATCCGGATGGATGATCTGGAATGCTGATTTGCCGAGGATCTCCTCCTCGGAGTATCCGAGAATCTCCTGAAACTTCGGATTCACGTAGAGCGTATTGCCTTCACGATCCACCATCCATACGACTTCGTTCATGTTTTCAACGAGCGTCCTATACATCGATTCCCTCTCTTTCATTGGCCGGAGATCTGTGACAAGAGCCATTGTTCCGCCACCAGGAAGCGGAGAGCCACTGACAAATACCGGAATGCGCTTTCCAGATTTCGTTTGTAAAACAGCCTCGTAGGTGGAACTTTTTCCCTCGATGCGCTCTGTAGAGTTGACCCTGCGGACAATATCTGCGGATGCGGGATCCCAGAATGTATATTCTTCGATGCCGAGAATTTCCTCCGGTGTGTATTCCATCATCGTGCAGAAACGTGGATTGGCATAGATGGTCTTTTCCTCAATGTTCCCCATCCAGACTCCTTCCTGCATATGCTCCACAAGTTGCCTGTAGATGGTTTCCAGGCGTTTCTCTTCACGGAGATCCGTGATGATGCCCATGGTAGCTCCGTCGTTCAGCGGTATTCCCGTGATATATACCGATAACCCTTCACCCTGTTTGCTCATGAGCGTTGCCTCGTAACTGGAGGCGATGCCCTGCTTGCGCTCTCGGCGATGCGCCTCGCTGATGCGGTGTACACTCGCTTCATCGAGAAAATCCTTCGTTCGTTTTTTGCGAAGCTCTGCGAGACTGTAGCCGAGCATGGTACAGAGTCGCTCGTTGGCGAATAGTGTCTGATCTTCGGCGTCAACGATGTGTACGGCCTCCCGCATATGATCCGCAAGTGCCTTGTAGAGAGATTCAGGATCGGGTGTGCGCATGGATTTTACGTCGGGAAGAGTCACTGGTGACGAGTGTAGTCCACTGTGGGCAGACGCAGTCACTGCTGCTTTGGAGGATGTGCACCTGATCCAGATTTTGTAACCGGTATTCCAGCGGGACTTCCATGCCGTTCACGCGCGCAGACTGTGCGCGGTTTCCCACGTGTGTATGGAGGGCGTACGCGAAGTCGAGGACGGTTGCACGAGGGGGAAGCATGAGGACGTCTCCATCGCGGGTCAGACAGGTGATAGTACGTGTTGCCTGCATGTCCGCTGAAAGAGCCCGCATGTGCTCAAGAAGCTTCATTTCTGTGCGCGTCATCCGGGGAGACTGCTTTGAACGTGAATACACCCAATGCGATGCGAGGCCGCGTTCGGCGCAATCATCCATTGCCTGAGTACGGATCTGTACTTCCACGGGCATCGGTGCACCCGGCAGAAGATCGAGAAGGCATGTGTGGATGCTTTGATAGCCGTTTCCCTTGGGAATGGTGATGTAATCCTTGAAGTGCTCGGGCAGTGGCGTGAAACGATCATGGAGCATATTCAGCACAGAAAAACACAATTCACGGTCATGCCGTTCCACAATGATACGGAATGCGAAAATATCATGGAGAGACATCGGGGCATCGATGCCTTTTTTAAGCATTTTGCGATGGATGCTATAGGGCTCTTTGAAACGACCGGTGACCGTTGCTGCGATGCCCAATGTCTTCAGCAGCTCCCGCATGTGCTCTTCAGCAAGATCAATAATGCGTGTGGTATTTTTTCCGTATTGATCGATATATGCCATCACCAGAGCGTAATCTTCGGGCTGAAGAATATGAAAGCACAGCGTGTCGATGGTTGTTTTTTCCTGGAACATACCGAAACGTTCTGCAATGGGAGAAAGGATGGAGAGATAGCGGGAGGCGAGTGGCTTTGTCTGCAGCGCATCCTTTGAACCGAGTATTGCAGACTTCCATCGCCGTAAAAAATCCAGAAATACTCCCGGCTCCGCTGCACACTCTCCATAGAGAAATCCGGTGAGAAGCTCATCATTTCGTCCACCGGTTCTTGCAGCAAGCAGTGCGTCCATCCAGCGGTCGAGACGGTCACGCCGGCCTGAGCTATCCACTTCCATAGATCGAGTGTAGCAAAGTACGCACGGTTGCAGGAGGGAATTCGTCGAAATACGCAAAGGGCAATACTAGGTAATTCTCTGAACAATGAGCGTATTGGTGACTTATAACATGCTTTTCGGATCAAACCACATTTGCACTTTTTCATTCTCCATGATGTCTTCTGGATCGATCTTCTCGTACGTCCAGAATGGATTGCGATAGACATTGAGCACGGGCATCCCGGAGACCTTCACGGAATGCACGATGGTGTCTTCGGGTAGTGTATGGCGGTACTCTTGCCAGTCGAAGTTATCGAGTACGTATTTGGAGGTGTACTTCTTGGAAAGTACGAGGCGTCGTCGCTGTTCGCGCGTCAGAATATTTAGATTTTCCCAGCCCGGGCTGCTCGTCACGGTGACGGTGACAAATTCGTCAGGATCATTTTCCAAAATCCACTCGAAGCCTTGCCTGTAGGAAAGACCCCAGTAATCGAGTTCAAAGTTGAATTCAACATATTTGGACGGTAGGGAAAAGTACACATACTCGAGTGGGTGGAAGCGCACCATCCAGACTGCGACAGACACGAAACCCGCTGCAGGCACTGCTATGAGAGTTGCGAGGAAGGCTTGACGAAGTCGTAGCCTGTTGACGCATTTTGTCATGCGCATGAGTTCGCGCAGACCATGCACAGCGATCAGCACGACTGCGGGATAGATGAAGTACAAGTGTCTCCATTCATCAAAGAGATCTGCTTCCAGCACGATGACGATAGAGATCGGAATGGCGAACCAGCTGAAAAAGAGCAAAAGATCCCTCCGCTCGAAGAGCAGAGCGCGCGGATGGCGGAAAGCATCGATCATAAATGCCGTAACACCGGCGAAGAACAGGCCTACGTACAGAGGTGGTGTTTTTGTGATGAAGTGAACGAAAATCCAGTGCCACGGAGTTTGACCTATAGAGGTACCGAAATAGAGTCCGCCGGGAGACTGCTGACTTGTCATCATGTTGTGAACGGCTTCATAAAAATTAACAAATGGCTTGTCCCATAACAGTGGCCAAAATGCTATGGTGGAAAATATAAAAACGCCTGCATAGAGCGTCAGAAGCAATGCATACCGTTTCCAGAGAATTCTCTCCCCTTTGAGATGCTCCCGGAGAATTTCAACAAGGAAGAATATTACGGTAAAGATCGGGGCAAATAAGCCTCCGATGCGAAGAGCGACGACCATTCCACAGATCATCCCATGGAGCACCGCCGAACGAATGGTTTTATGATCCAGAAAATAGAGCAGTGTCAGCATTTTTACAGTGAAAAAGACCATTGCCGGAATATCACGGCTGTTGACAAAGGCATGTCCGAACTGCCTCGGACTTAAGAAATAGATCAATGCCGCAAGCAGCGCCCAGCCACGGTGTTTGAATTGCCGAAGCGCTAGTGCATACACGGCTATCATCCCCCCCCAGTACAGAAGGAACGTCACCGCATGTCGGAATATGAAAACATGCCGTGCGTAGCGGAGATGGAACAATTCTTCGGCTGCATACAGAAAAATTTCCAAAAATGACCCGTGGTAACGAATACCAATGTGTGTCGGATACTCTTCTCCGAGCACGACATATTCATAACTTTCTTCGCCAAGCACAAACATCGCTTTTTCATCCCAGGAAATGCCATAGTCCTTTGCGACCCAGAGACCCAATGCGAGGGTGACTGCGAAAAATCCCCATACGAGCGGGCGAAGGGGAATCCGGCGCAGGGCGGAAAGACTATCCATGAAACGCATGGTAACCGATGTGGTCAAAAAAAGAACTATAACGCTCTTTTACAAATATGCATCAACAGATATGTCTCCGAACCGCACGGGGATTTTCAGGTCTCCCCGCAGACGCTGCAATTCCCTCCGGAGTCCGATGCGGTCGAGAACATCGCGGAATCGTTCCACGCTTCCCTCGGAGTGAAAGTTCGTCATGACCGTGAATTGTTCCAGGCGTTTGCCGTGCACGATGATCGCCCCTTCGGCATCGCGCTCAATGCGGTATGCGCCCATGCGAATGGTTCCCGTATGAGGTTGCAATACGGGAAGAGGGGCATCTGACGAAGCTTCCACGGTCTGAATCCGCAGCGCGCGTTCCTCCAGCGCGAGAGGGAGCAATGATAGCAAGAGTTGCTCCAGACCCTGATTGGCCGCTGCAGAAATACAGTGCTCGATGCGTATGCCTTCCTTCTTGAGTACGCGGACGACCGGATCAAGGGATTCCATCGTCAGATCCACTTTGCTGAGCGCCACGACTTCCCGCTTGGCAGCAAGGGTAGGGGAGTAGGCTTCCAGCTCTTTACGAATGATGCGGTAATCATCAATAAGCTTTTGGGGATTCACGGAACCATCTGGCTCAAGTGCGCGGGAAATATCGAGGAGATGCAGCAGAGCGCCGCAACGCTCGATATGGCGGAGGAATGCATGGCCGAGCCCCTTCCCCTCACTCGCGCCCTCAATGAGTCCGGGGATATCGCAGACGACGAAATTGCGACCGCGCACATCGACAACGCCCAGGTTTGGCGTGAGTGTTGTGAATGCGTAGTCTGCGATTTTTGGCTTAGCTGCAGAGATGACGGAGATCAGCGTCGATTTCCCCACATTCGGGTAGCCGATGATGCCGATATCCGCGACGAGTTTGAGCTCCAGCGTGATGATCATCTCCTCGCCTGGTTCTCCGAGCTCCGCAAAATCCGGAGCCTGGCGAGTGGAGCTTTTAAAATGACTATTGCCGTATCCGCCTCTCCCTCCTTTGGCGATGCACACGCAGTCACCGTTTATGGAGAGATCGGCAATGCATTCTCCTTTTCCCTCGGGGCCCTGCTCATAGATCAGTGTTCCTGGAGGAACGAGGAGCCGCAGATCCTCTCCTCCTTTGCCGCCACACTGACTACCACCACCCGCTTCACCGCTTGGGGCTGCGAATTTTTTACGGGAAGCAAAGGTACTCAAGGTATCGGTATTGCCATTGGCAACGATCCACACCGCTCCTCCGTTTCCCCCGTCTCCACCGCTTGGCCCACCCATAGGTTCGTATTTCTCTCTGCGCCAGCTCACGCATCCATTTCCGCCGTTTCCTCCCCGCACGGTGATGGTGGCTTCATCGAGAAACATACGCAGAGCATAGAGAGTGATCGTGAGGTTGTCGCGAGAATTGATGAGAAATAGGATTTGGATTAGGATTTATAGGTAAATTACCGGTGATGAACTTGAGACTTGACCATCACTTTCTATCACTCTACACTGCCGAGTGCTAACGAATACTTGCGCATTCTCACCCCCATTTCTATGTCTAAAATTCTCGGAATCGACCTCGGTACCACAAACTCTTGTATGGCTGTTATCGAAGGTGGAGAACCACAGGTGATTGCGAATGCCGAAGGCAATCGCACGACTCCCTCCGTTGTTGCCTATAAGGATAACGCGGAGATTCTTGTAGGAGTTGCTGCAAAGAGGCAGTCGGTCACGAATCCAAAAAATACCATCTTTTCCTCAAAGCGCTTCATCGGTCGTCGCTATGCGGAAGTGCAATCAGACGTTCAACGTGTTCCGTTTGCGGTGAAAGACGGGAAGGGGGGGCGCGCAGTGATTTCTGTGAACGGCAAAGAGATGCTACCCCAGGAAGTAAGTGCAAAGATCCTCCAGAAGATGAAGGCGGACGCAGAAGCCTATCTCGGAACAACCGTTTCCAAGGCGGTGATTACGGTTCCTGCATATTTCGATGATGCGCAGCGCCAGGCAACGAAGGAGGCAGGGCAGATTGCAGGCCTAGAAGTGGTGCGCATTTTAAATGAACCCACGGCAGCAGCCCTTGCCTACGGGCTGGATAAAGGACAGGACCAGAAGATCATCGTTTTCGATCTTGGAGGGGGGACATTTGACGTTTCGGTGCTGGATCTCGGTGATGGAGTCTTCGAAGTGGTTTCCACCAATGGGGATACACACTTAGGAGGAGATGACTTCGACCAGACGATCATGGACTGGATTCTTGCGGAGTTTAAAAAGGAAAGCGGGATCGATTTGAGTAAGGATGTGATTGCGATACAACGTTTGAAAGAGGCTGCCGAGAAAGCGAAGATTGAACTGAGCTCGTCGACCGAAACCGAAATCAGCCTACCTTTTATTACAGCGGACGCCTCTGGTCCCAAACATCTTCAGATGAAGCTCAGCCGCTCGAAACTGGAATCCCTGGTGGAGCATCTTATAGCGCGCTGCGTACAACCGTGTTTAAATGCCTTGAAAGACGCAAAGATCTCCAAGGACAAAATCGACCAGATCGTGCTTGTGGGAGGAATGACGCGCATGCCCGCAGTGGTGGCAAAAGCAAAGGAACTCTTTGGAAAGGAACCTCACAAGGGCGTGAATCCAGATGAAGTCGTGGCAATCGGGGCTGCTGTGCAGGCCGGTATCCTCGGTGGAGACATCGATAAAGACATCGTGCTGGTTGACGTGACGCCGCTCTCCATGGGGCTCGAAACATTGGGAGGAGTCGCCACAAAAGTCATCGAACGCAATACGAAGATCCCGACGAAGAAAAGCCAGGTGTTTTCGACGGCTGCGGATAATCAATCTTCCGTGGAAATTCACGTGGTGCAGGGTGAACGGGAAATGGCCGCAGACAATAAATCTCTGGGCCGTTTTATTCTCGACGGTATTCCCTCCTCTCCCCGCGGCATGCCGCAGATCGAAGTCTCCTTTGATATCGACGCCAATGGTATTCTCCATGTTACGGCGAAGGATCTGGGAACAGGGAAAACCCAACACATTACGATCCAGGGATCAACAGGACTTTCGAAAGAGGAGATTGAACGTATGAAGAAGGATGCGGAAGTGCACGCCGAGGATGATAAGAAGAAGAAAGAGGGGATCGACGCACGCAACGCTGCCGATGCACTGGTCTTTAACCTTGAAAAGCAAGTGCGTGAATATGATGCGAAGATTCCGGATACACTAAAAAAGACGATCAATACGAAGATAGGCGACCTCAAAGATCTGTTAAAGAAAGAAGATGCATCAACAGAGGATATTAAAAAGGCAACTGAGGCGCTTTCGACGGAAGCGCAGGCGATCGGGAAAATTATTTACGCCGAAGCACAAAAGAAAGAATCTGCTTCATCGAAGGAGGGTAAAGGGGATGTCGTTGAGGGGGAAGTAGTGGAGGACGATGCGAAGAAGTAGATGCTGTTCTTAGACGCCTTCATGTGTTGAGTCAGATGCCTGTTATGTACGCTTCGCGTTCACCCTCTCCCTTGCCCTCCCCCGCGCGGCAGGGGAGGGAAGGAGTGTAAGATCGACTCAAGTTATTGGAAGTTTATGGTTATATATTCCTAGGACAGGGGAGGGAAGGAGTGTCTGATTCTCCGTAATTGGTGGATGCTCATTGTTCTGTATTCCTATGACAGGGGAGGGAGGCGTCTGTGATCGTTTGATGTTGGAGGATGTTGATAATCCTGGATTCCTAAAACATAAGCGATTTGTTTGAGAGCTACATCGAGATGCTCAAAGATATATGCATTGGTAAAGCGCAAAATGCGATATCCATGCGTGCAGAGATACAGTGAACGTTTCTGATCTCGTTCAATTTTGAATTGATGTACCCACCCGTCGAGTTCGATAATCAGGTGAGGCTCATGGCAGCAGAAGTCGGTGATGTATTGCCCGATGCGCTCCTGACGTCTGAACACCAATCCGTGGAAGCGATGTGCACGCAATCGGTTCCATAATATTGTCTCCGCCAGTGTCTGCTTCTGGCGAAGCATCCTTGCCCTTTTCAGTGACCCACTTCGAAGCATGTATACAGTCTTCCCCTCCCCTGCGCAGCAGGGGAGGGACAGGGAGAGGGTGTTTTCGACCGAAGGGCGAAAATCCTCTTACACAAGCCACAAAATCAGTTCCATAGCTGGATAGAACGTCCTTTCTTCTAGAGCATTATCTCGGAAGAATACGCCTCAGCAGGAATTGTCCGATGATCAAATACCCTATGCACGCATCAAGAAGAATGAGTATAAGAATCGTTACCATGGGTGAAGCATTTATAAGAACATGATCAAACAATAGAACAATTGGTAGATGCATCACCCCCATCAGAAATCCGCACATTGATTCCCATGTATCAAAAAGACATCCTTGCCAGATCTCCAATGTTATGGAGATCAGTGCATACGATGCTCCGGCGATTGCTCCGATCCATCCATTGGAGAGCTTATGAACCCTACAGAGCAGTCCCGTGATGACGGCAACGGCTACAAGATCGCCGAGAATGGCGAATGCGAATATCATGTGAGGCTTTTTCCAATGAATTTCGCCAACTCCACCAGTCTATTGCTGTACCCCCACTCATTGTCATACCACGAGAACACTTTTACCATTGTTCCATTCATCACTTGTGTGAGTGCGGCATCGATGATCGAGCTTCTGGGATCTTGAACATAATCACTTAACACCAGCGGACGTGTCTCATAACCGAGAATCCCTTTCATGGAACCATCGGCGGCTTTTGCAAATGCGGCGTTCACCGTCTCCACAGTCGTTGGCTTTTTCACGATCACCGTAAGATCGGTGATGCTTCCGGTAGGCGTCGGCACGCGGATGGCTACGCCATTCAATTTGCCAGCAAGTTCCGGGATCACTTCCCCGATTGCCTTTGCGGCTCCTGTACTCGTCGGAACCATATTGATCGCTGCAGCGCGCGCGCGTCGCAGATCTTTGTGTGGCAAATCGAGCAGATTCTGGTCGTTCGTATAGCTGTGGATGGTGGTCATGAGCCCACACTCAATCCCAAATGCATCATTGAGCACCTTTGCCATCGGAGCAAGACAGTTGGTCGTGCACGAGGCATTGCTGATGACATGATGCCTCTTTGGATCGTATGTCTTTTCATTCACACCAATGCAGAGTGTTGCATCCGCTTTGTCTTTACACGGTGCCGAGACAATCACTTTCTTTGCACCGGCTTTCAGGTGCAATGCTGCGTCTTCGCGCTTGGTGAAGCGGCCTGTACATTCGAGAACCACATCGACTTTGAGTTCCTTGTACGGAAGTGTCGCCGGATCCTTGCTTGCAGTCGTTCGGATCTTTCCGTGTTTTGTGGAAAGGACCCCATCTTTGTAGCAGGCAGTGCCACAGTCGAAATGACCGTACGTGGAGTCAAATTCAAAGAGATGCGCGAGTGTTTCACCATCCGTCAGGTCATTGATCAGCACAACATTCATGTCGGGGTGTTTTTCGAGCATGATGCGCAGAGCTTGACGTCCGATGCGGCCGAAACCGTTGATGGCAATGTTCATGACAAAGAGAGAAGCAGTATTCACAGTGTACCACTTTACGTTTCGAAAATATTATTGTTTTGATGAATGCCTCTTGCCATCCAATCCCGCCAGCCTATAGGCGGCAGCAATGGAACAATCGCCTACTGCTCGACCAATTCCTGTGGATGCAATTGCATTGCCAAATCCTTGTCTGAATCTGGATGTACCTTGTCTCAATAATGCAGTGACATTGTCAGCAGCATTCAAAAAATCGAGACCAGCTTCTCCTACGCGAGTTTGCGCTATAGCTTGAGCGCCATCTGAAAGTATTGAATGAATCGACATAAAGATAAAATACTACACACGATAGGCGTGTCAATGTTTGATCGCTGCAAATTTCCTTTGTAGCAAAAGAGTATCTTCTTCCAGAAGTGGTGATTCACAAACAACAGTGCCTTCAATGCTCCTTTTCTTCAATACTGCCAAAAAATCCTTCCACTGCGCATCGCTTTCCTCCAAAGGAAGATGGTGTTTTTCCCCTTTTGGTCCATAGGCAATCCCCGAAAAATGCATATGCACGTTCTTCAGGGATTTCTTTCCGAGATATTTCTCATACAGATCAAACATCGCATTCCATTCCTTCGTCGAATTGATCTTTCCATTTGTCCTGGCATGCATGTGTGCTGGATCGACCGTCGGGTAGAGGTCGAATTCTTTACTCAATTTCAATACTTCTTCAAGCGTTCCGAACTGTGTGGGTTTGCCCATAGTTTCGTATGCGAGATTTACAGTAGGGAAGAACTTTGCCTTGAGTTTTAAAATCTTCTCCGTCGCCCTGCGGACATTGTCATAGGCTATCGCTGGATTCATTTCTAGATAGAATGCTGGATGGACACATACCGACCGAACACCGGCGAGTTGACCCATCGAAAGTGCTGCAACGATGCGCCCGATGCTTGCAGAGAGCTTCACGGGATCAGGACTATTGAGATTGACGAAATACGGCGCATGAACCGTTAAGGTGATATCAAGCTTCTCTGCGGTCATCCGAATTTCCTCCATCCGTTCGGGATTCTTCGGGACATTCTGCACCCATTCGATTTCCATGGCATTGATGCCTAGTTCCTTTGCACGTTTCAATCCCTCCACCGTTCCTCCGGGCGGGGGAGTGGTATGTGGGCAGCCGGCGACTGCGAAACGTAACATGCGTGTATTATGTATCAAGATGCCTCTTCCACGCGACATCATTGATCGGACTCTTATAAGCCGCCTCGGCGAGCGTGCGTATCAAGTATCAGAAATTCTCATCAATGCCGGATTTGATACCTGGTGGGTGGGAGGAGGCGTACGCGATATGATGCGCGGACAACTGCCGACAGATATCGATATCGCCACAGCCGCATTGCCCGAGGATGTGATCAGGCTCTTTCCCAAATGTGACGAGATCGGAAAACAATTCGGCAGCATTGTCGTTTCCCATAAAGGCGTTACATTCGAAGTCACCACATTCAGGCAAGACGATGCCGCCTCCGATGGGCGTCATCCAGAAAGTGTTCAGTTTGGAAAGCGTGAGGATGACGCAAAAAGACGCGACTTCACGATCAATGCGATGTACTGGAATCCGGTCGGTGGAGCACTCTTCGATCCATTTGCAGGAGAGCAGGATCTTGCAGAGCGCCTGATCCGCTTCATCGGCGATCCGGAAACTCGCATTCGTCACGATGCACTTCGCATGCTCCGTGCAGTGCGCTTTCGTGCACTCATCGATGGTCAATATCATCCGGACACGTACACTGCTTTACGATCTTGTTCATCTATTGCGCATGATCTTTCCGGAAGTCGTATAGCAGCAGAGATGGAAAAGATGCTCCTTGGACCTCATCCTGAGCGCGCACTTGAAGATCTGTGGG
>VMGQ01000016.1:14921-30961 GCA_007376635.1 Candidatus Peregrinibacteria bacterium Greene1014_49 | reverse complement strand
GGCTGACGGTGACGACGCTCATTGTCCTTGTATTGATGGTACTCGCGTGCGGGTGCAAACGGTTTTGGATGTATACATCGAAAAAATTGAATGCTCTCAAGGAAAAACCAAGGGTGTAGAGCGTAGATTCCCAAGCCCAACGCCCTACGCCCTACTCCTACTGCAAATACAGCAGTGGATTCTTCTTCACCCCATTCAGCTGCACCTCAAAGTGTATGTGAATACCGGTCTTACCATAGACGAGTCCCGTGTTGCCCATGTTGGCAATCTGCTGTCCACGGACAACGGTATCACCCTCCTCCACGAGCAAGCTCTTGTTATGACCATAGAGCGTGACAAGACCGTTACCATGATCAACTTCGATCACGTTGCCGTAGCCGCCGTTCCAGCCGTAGTCGGCGCGAATGACGGTACCCGCCTCCGCCGCGTAAATAGCCCCGCCGCCACGCTCCTGCATGTCGAGAGCATAGTGAGAAGTGGTAAAGTACTGCGTGATGAAACAAACCTCACTACAGGGCTTCTGAAGTGCTCCTGCAGTGGGTGCTGGCGTGAAGCTCGGCTGAGCGGGTTTTTGGATGCCACCAGCGGGTGGTTTTGTACTTCCCACAGGCTTTGCCGTAACGACTACCACTTTGGGCTTTTCCACGATGGGCTTTCCGCCGGGGATGATGAGTTCTTGACCCGCAGCGATGAAGCCGTCTTTCACGCGGTTTTGCGAAGCGATATCTTCAATTTTTGCACCGTAGAGCTCGGCAATGCCCAAAAGGGTTTGCCCGCGCTTGACCGTATGAAGCACCCCGTCGACGGGAAGGACGAGGAGTTGCTGGCCGGGTTGGATGGCAGTCCCTTGCCCCAGCTTGTTCGCCCAGCGGATGGTATCGATGGAGACATCGTAGCGATCGGAGAGACGCTCAAGACTGTCTCCTTCATGCACGGTGTGGATGACACCCTCCGAGTACGCTCTGCGCGTCCCCTCTTTTGTCAGCGGTGAGGTCTTCATGAGAAAACCATCTTCTACAAGAAGCATGACATGCGAAATATCAAGTTCACCGTTGTCAGACGCAAGCTCCGCGTGAGGCACGTACGGCGGGAGAAGTGAGGCAACGCCAAAGATCACGATGCAGAGTATCCGGACGCGAATCGAGAGCCAACGGCGGGTGGTGTCAGCGGGAGAGAGCACGGGGAGAAGGAAGCGCGGAATCCGAAGAGGGAAACGAGAGAGTACCTACACAACAGGCACGATAAAACGGGCAAAAAGATAATCAGGGGCGAAGATTTTCTTCGTTCAGAGTACGGAGGGACAGGCTTTCTGAAGGAATGGTCTCGTGCGTGAGAGCTGCAAGAATGAGATTCATATCACGATAGCGTTGAAGTGAGTCAAGAAGCACAACGATATAGCGGCGATCATTTTCCCCGACAACGGACATCAGACACTGCCCCGCTCCGTTCGTCGTCCCCGTCTTGCCGGCAAGCACGACAGGCGCTAGGTCATCTTCTTTTTTCTGGACTGTGTGCATCAGTGCGTGCGTGTGAAAGAGATTCACCGTACTACCCTGGAGACTGACAATAATCGCCCCGCGCATTCCGAGACGCCGTGCTATCGCAGGTTGCCGCAGGGCAGCCATCGTGAGCCACGCGAGATCCTGGGGAGTTGAACGCTGCAGTGGATCATCGAGTCCGACGGGATTTTCGAATGTTGTTGCGTGCAGACCGAGCGTGGCGGCACGCGCATTCATTTCTTCCACGAATGTGTCGACTGATCCACTATGAAAGAGCGCCAATGTGGCAGCAGCATCATTTGCTGAGGCAATCATCATCGCAGAAAGAAGATCCCCCACGGTAAACTGCTCCCCGCCGGGGAGCCGGACGCTACTTTGCATGGGATCTATGCCTATCGGTACCCGAACAATTTCGGAGAGCTGATGGTTCTCCACGATGATGAGTGCCGTCATGAGCTTGGTGAGACTCGCCATCGGTCGCGGGATATCGTACTGACGACCAAACACCCTCTGACCACTTTGGGCATCAAGCACGATGACACCGGATGCCGAAAGCCGACTGGCAAGTTCCATCTGTATTGCCGGTGGCGCCACCTCGAGCAGAGGCACAACGGAAGCAAGCGGAGAGCCACTGAAGGGCGGCGGCACCATCCCCAGAAGCAAAACCGACAAGAGAGTGCGGAGCATCTGGAGCAGAGTAGCAGAATGTTGTGAGAGGAGGTATGGAGAACAGGGGGAATCCGGGTACCGGAATAACGGTGTATCGGGATACCAGAAAGAACGCTTCAGCAATACTTGCCCCGATATTCGGACAACCGTTATCCGATCAGCGGTAAACAACTCTGTCTTTCAGCCGCAAATCCACATACTCTTTCACCTCCTCCGGCGGCACTTCCCTTAAGAATATCCGGTATCGCTGGATCTGTTCTTCAAGGGAGCTTCGGACATCGAACCAGAGCGTCCACTGGGAAATCCGAAGATGGTATTCCTGTGCCCGAAGATAGACCATCCGCTCCAAAACCTGCTGACCGAACTGCTCCTGGAGATTGCGTTCGGTCGCGGCAACCCTGAGAAGGAATTCCGACGTCAGAATTTCCGTACCCGGAATCGGACGCGCACCCCAATCCACCAGAGTAATGGTGGGTAAGGAATCTCCACCACTTGCGCGCGCAGATGCAATATACGTACCTTCGGAAGTAAGGTAATCAATCGTGCTGGTAACACCTTCTGGAATATTTCCCTCTTCTGGATTGCGGATAACGAGACGCGCGATAAGGGGGTCTACCGTAATGCGCACAACGAGTGTGGAGGGATAATCTTTATCCACCTTAACGGATCGCAGATCCGGCAGCCCTTCTTCCAGAAGAGTGCGTACGTCATAGGCGGAAAGCAGAAGTAGATGTTTGCCGAACAGTGGAGAAAGCAGTGATTGGATCTGCTCGAGATCGAGCCGCACATCTGTGCGCACAATGCGCACTTCGGCGGTACGCATGAGTGGTGAGAAAAGTGCAACGGCAAAAAACCCTACGATTCCGAGCAAGAGAAATCCGATCATTGCGAAAGCCACATGACGCCGCAGTTTCACCATTTTCTCCGATACTCTGCGCATGCGCCTGCGCCAGAGATCCCACCGAAGTTTCCTGTGGCGCTCATACCGCCTCTGTACCATTTGCCGCGTACCCTGGCTCACAGGACGACGGAAACGTTTGGGAAGGCGTTTGGCGGGACGGATAGACAAATTGAGAATTGAGAATTGAAAATAGAGAATTAAGAATATGCTGTAAGAGCACGTTCTCACCTATCAAGCTCCATCTTGGCATAATTTTCAATTCTCAATTCTCCATTCTTCATTTCGATGCGCACAGCGATCATCGCCGACTGGCTCCCTACCTTCGGAGGAGCGGAACATGTGGTGGCTTCTCTCCACCGGGAATTCCCCGAAGCACCGGTATTCACAACGGTCGCGCGGCCAGAACGACTCTGCTCGCTTCAACATGCCGATATCCGCCTCAGCCGACTCCAAAGAATATTTCGGATCATCGGCACGCACACAGTGCTCCTTCCGTGGATGCCGCGAGCAGTCGAGGGATTTGATCTGCGGAATTTTGATGTGATCCTCAGCTCTTCACATGCTGTGGGGAAAGGGATCATTCCCCCAAGTACCGCAGTCCATATCTGCTACTGTCACACGCCCATCCGCTACGGATGGGAAATGGAAGAATTGTATCTTCAGGATTTCCATATACCGGAAATCCTACGCAAACCCATACGCAATCGCCTGATGCAGATACGACGGTGGGACATGACTTCGAGCAAGCGCGTGGATTGCTTCATTGCCAATTCCCGGACGACACAGGAACGCATCAAGCGGTTCTATGGAAGAGAAAGCATCGTCATCCATCCACCAGTCGAAGAAAAATTCCTGAAGTCCCCTCTCGATACGCGCCTGCCCCGTGACCGCCACTACTTTCTCGCGCTCGGTAGGCTCGTGCCCTACAAGCGTTTTGATCTTCTGGTAGAAACAGCAAATACATTGAAGTTGCCACTCAAAATTGCCGGCACTGGGCACGATTTCCGGAGACTGAAATCCATCGCGGGACCGACAGTGGAACTTCTCGGATTCGTGCCTGATCATGCACTGCCCGAACTCTATGCAGGCGCCCGCGCATTCTTCTTCCCACAGATCGAGGATGCCGGCGTTGCCGCACTCGAGGCACAGGCATCAGGCACACCCGTAATTGCACTGGGTCAGGGCGGAGCACTGGATACGGTGATTGATGGAAAGACGGGAATATTTTTTGAAGAGCAGTCGGTCGATTCTATCACCAAGGCCATCGACCGTTTTTCCGTGATCGCATGGAGCCCCAAAACCATCCGAGAGCACGCGGAGCAATTTAGCGAGGAAATATTCCGTCAAAAAATTAGGACGGTTGTGAAGGAAAATGTGCATCGATATAAAAGGTCAAAAAAAACACCCAAGCCTGCATCGATTGCAAAGACATCCGTAGGGGCATAGCGCGCTATGCCCTTACAGTGATTTTCAGAACACTCCAACCGTCATATCAGATACAATCCCCCCATGCGTTCCCCCACTTCCCACAAAGGCGAAAACGGCAAGATCGCGGTGATCGGCGGATCATCCACTATTCACGGCGCACCGATTTTTGCGGCACTCGCGTCGGAGGCATCGGGGGCAGATTTAATCTTTGTATCGCTACCCCAATGTCACGCGGCCATCGCACGTTCGCAGTCACTGAATTTTCAAGTCCATCCTTTCCGCGGAGATGATCTTTCCAAAGGCGACCGCGAAGCGATCTTAGAGCTCCTCGCCACGATGGACGCGGCGGTCATCGGACCCGGCATTGCTCGTGATGAATCAACCATGAAAATTTTGCGGGAAATTATTGCCGAGGCGCTGTGCCCCCTCGTCCTCGATGCCACAGCTCTTCAACCCTGGACGCTCGATGCCATCTCCGGAAAATCCGCAATCCTCACACCGCACCTTGGAGAACTCGAACGCATGGACATTCCAATGAGTGCAATTGGTCCGACGGCCAAAAAATACGATGTGACGATCCACACGAAAGGCACCGTCGATCGGATCGCTGGTTCGGATGGATCGATCCATGAAGTTGCCGGCGGCAATGCCGGTCTCACCGTCGGCGGGACTGGCGATGCACTAGCCGGACTGATTGCAGGATTGATCGCACAAGGGCATTCCCCTCTTGAAGCCTGTCTGACTGCTTCTCAAGTAATCAAACGCGCTGGAACGCTTTTTTACCCCGAATTTGGGTATGCGTATGGGACGTACAGAGTCATTGAACAAATCCCTAAAATCCTGAGATCCATGGAAGGGGAAGCCGAGTAATATCCTTGCATACGCATGATCAATCATCCATTTCCTCTTCTCCGGCCGTATGAGAAGAATCTCTCTATTTGTCTGTTCAACAAAGAAGACCGCCTCATCAATGATCAGTCAGTTGCACAGTCCCTGGGTAGTCATGACTATGCAGCTCTACAACAAATGCACGGCAACCGCACAGTCATCGTGCGGAAGAGAATGGAACGTACCGAGAAAGCCGATGGCCTGATCACTGATCAACCGAATCTTGTTCTCACAATACGGATTGCCGACTGCCAGCCACTGATCATCTATGCCCCGGAGGCAAACATCGTCGGGCTTCTTCATATTGGATGGAAGAGCCTGGTCTGCGGTGCAATCCCAAAGTTCTTTGAAGCTCTAATCGCAAATCATAAATCGCCAATCGCAAATTGTCTGGTGGGCATCGGCCCCTGCCTCTGCACTCGCTGTGCGGAGTTTAGTAATCCCCTCTCGGAGCTTCCTGGGATTCCTCCCGATCTTGTAAATGACAAGTACGCGGATCTGCGCACATGGGCAGACCGGCAACTCATTACCGCTGGGGTACCAAAGAATCACATCGAGCGGATAGAGGATTGCACCCGCTGTCACCCGGAGAAATATTGGACGTACCGGGGCGGGGACAGAGAAGCAGTGAAGAGCGGGAAGACGAATGTGATGGCATGTGTGTTGAAGAAATAGTTGCACTTGTCCACTTTTCTTAACCATTTGTCGAACCTCTCCTACGCCGCCCCAATTCCACAAATCATCAATGCATCACGTGAAAAATGCCTCCTGCAAGGGCTTTTCCTTGTACACAATCCTGACTCAGGATTAGTCTCACATCCGTCTTGGCGACGCGTCTGGGCAGCACGTTTCTTCTCAATCAGCTTGTATACGGGAGGCCAAATCGTCTCGGTCTGAGGACCTTGGCTGCGGCCACCCACCTAACATGTAGGGGACAAGCGCTACTGCCCGACGGTCGTTAGGCGTGGAAGAGAAACCTACGGTTTCTCTCCCACGAACCCTCTCATCCCTAAGCTGTGAGCCTCCAGGCGGGCAAAGCACCGCCTTCGGCCGCTTATTTGATTGTTGCCTCATCGAAAGAGTGAAGAAGATAGTCTTAAGTATTTTGCCTTTTTTGCGAAGAGGGCGGTGGGGTTCCGCGCGCCACGGGGGGTGAGGGGGAAGGCCCTGTTTTCCGTCCGCCTCAGCGGACGGAAGTCGAGACGGAAACGCCGAATCCTTGCAGGCGTTTCTGGCGAGACACAGGGCCGGGTGGAGGGGCTTTGGCGCGCGGTGCGCTTTCTTTCGCCCATTTCTTTGTCGGGTAGACAAAGAAATGGGCAACCAAATACAAAGCAAAAGTAATGCTTCTGGAATATCGACCATTCAGTAATCCCAAAATCAAACAGTTGCTACACTCTTTCCGTGGAATCTCTATCTAAACGCATACAGGCCGCAAATGCCTTGCTCGCACCCTACGCCGTCCCACACGAAGGCCTTCTTGGCCGTGTCTACCCTGAACCAGAAGATGACACCCGATTCCCCTTCCAGCGCGACCGTGACCGCATCATCCATACACAGGCTTTTCGGCGCCTCAAGGGAAAGACACAGGTATTTGTCGCAGGCACGCATGATCACGTGCGTACGCGCCTCACCCACACTATGGAAGTCGCCCAAATCAGTCGCGACATCGCGCGGTCACTTGGCCTCAATGAAGATCTCGCAGAGGCAATAGCCCTCAGTCATGACCTCGGGCATCCGCCCTTCGGCCACAGCGGTGAAGAGGCTCTGGATCAGTGGATGAAAAACCATGGGGGATCATTCGAGCATAACGAACAATCCCATCGGGTCGTCACCGTACTTGCGGAACACTCGACACTCTTTCCTGGCTTAAATCTGAACCAGGAAATTCTCGAAGGGATTTTAAAACATAAAACACCGCATGACCCTGGTGTAGCGGAGAGCCGCGGCTCTCCGCTGCGGCAGCCAACACTCGAAGCCCAGATCGTTAATCTAAGTGATGAAATAGCCTACACCGGACACGACTGCGAGGACGGTATCCGCGCTGGGCTCTTCACCCAAGCAGATATCATGGCAATCCCACTCGCTGAGCAAGCCTTCAGCATCGCCATGCCACGTGGTACTTCTTTGCGAGGTGCAATCATCCATATCCTCGTGACGGATCTTCTCAAGACCACAGAGACCCTGATCACTGATCAGTCCGTGCATAGTCTCGAAGATGTCTTGAGATGCGCTGCTCCTCTTGCTCAGTTTTCTGTGTCTCTCAAAAAAGAACTCTCTGCGTTGCGCGATTTTCTTTGGAACCGCATGTACCTGCACCCGGATGTCCTCAAGTGTAGTCATGAAGGGCAAATGATCCTTTCGCAGCTCTGTGAGCAGTACTTGATCAAGCCTCCCTCTAAAGTACGAGAGCTACAGCAGAGAACTGTTTCAGCCCTAGAGGAAGCGGTAAAGGACTATGTAGCAGGAATGACGGACAAGTATGCGGCTGATCAATTGCATAGGGCATAGGCGTTAGGAGTTAGCATTCCTGCACCCTAGGCATAGCTTATTTTTTCGACAAATACACGATCGGATCCACTCTCTCCCCATCCACAAACACCTCAAGATGCACGTGTGGCCCCGTGGAAATATGTCCTGCGCCAGGTGTACCTGGTCGCCCTCCTGAGAGTGCTATCGGCTGACCCTGGCGGACAGTATCGCCCTCCTCAACAAGAAAAGATTCCACGTGTCCGTAGAGTGTAGCTGCACCATGGTGACGGATAGTGATGGCATTAAATCCGTAACCATTATCGGAGACATCTTCAACGACGCCATCTGCCGCAGCAAGCACCTCTGTCCCCTGATCGACTGGAATATCTATTGCCTTGTGCGGCATACCGAAAATCTCCTCGTAGTGCACGTCATTGAAGCCCGCAGAAATCCCGAGTGTGGGCTCCACTGGCCACGCGAGGGAGAGCTCTGCATGACCTGCCTTGCGCGAGATGGTGATGGCACGCCCCTGCGCGTCCCAAATTTGCTTAAGCGTGAGCATGATCTTTCCCTCGGCTTCCTGCTGATCAGCAATGAGATCAAGAAGCATCTGCTCGCTACGGTCGATATCTGTTTCGATTGCCGAAGAAATCCCAGGACCCCGGAGCCTGCGTTCCTCACGGAGCATCTGCAATTGATACCGGAGGATCTCCTCACGTTTTTGGAGAACTGCCTGTTGCTGTCTGAGTCTGAGTCCCTCGCCTTCGGCATCACGGACGATCTCCTGTGGTGCTTGTCCTCCGGAGGACTCTCCAACGGAAGCAGTGAAATCCGTGAAATGATCGACCGTGACGATAGCCGTCAGTGCCACCGCAATCGTAATGATGGCGGAAACAGGGTGCGGGATCTCGATGTCGATCTTTGGCATAAATCCAGACATTGTAGCACAAAATCGCCCTCCGGGGATGTTATTTCCCCTTGTCATTACGTAGAAGGCAATATGGCTTGTTAAATTGGTTGCCTCCTGACACTCTGCCGCGACCATGCAACCAAATGAATCCCTAGAGAGCCACGCCATTCTCCCTCCTGTACAGGTGGATATCAGCGATACCGCATTGCGCCCAATGATCGCCGCTATCCTTTCTAAAAAATCCGGAAGACGACCGGTACGAGCGAAAGATGTTTCTCAAGCAATACTCGAGGGTGTGCGATCGCGTATTACCGTGCAGCGCTGTAGTGCACCTGACCTTTCCGTAACTCCAGAATGCATTGTGGAAGATGCAATACAACAATTCCAAGAGGCGCGTCTTCTCCAGGATTATTTCCATACATAAGCCAATAATCTTGATTCGCAAAATCTGCAGCAAGCCGTGCCAAAAGACAAAGAAAGCGGTAGAATGGAAACAATAGGCGCGTAGCTCAGTTGGTAGAGCGCAGGTCTCCAAAACCTGAGGTCGCAGGTTCGATCCCTGCCGCGCCTGCCACAGATGATTGACGATCACCTGCCCCTGGCATACCGTTTTCCTCCATGGGAGAAATACCTGTAGCTGCATCCAATGATGGCAAAAATACAAACACTGTGACAGTGACACGACGAGTGGCGCTCGCAAGTGCAGCGATAGCGGGCACAGCGTATCTGCTTCATGCATTCCGTGATCGGAATGATCAGGATGCACTCGAAGGTAATGAAGCAATTCGGGCAATAGAGAATCACCCTGCAGCAACAGTGAACGTGCTTACGGAATTACCGCCGCAGGACGCTCCTCTGCGCATTTTTAATAAACATGAACGTCCAATCGTAACAACGAGCACGCTGCTTGAGGAAACAGGCTGGGCAGATCACCATATCAAACAACGTGCACTCAAGCCGTTCACGTTTGATGATGCGATGAACAATACCTCCGTACGAGAAGACGGGGTTTCCGTCCCTGGATCCGGCTTTCTTGTGGAAGTGGAGGGACGACATTTTATCGTCTCCAATGAGCATGTATGGCAAAGCGCCAATGAGCTATGGCAGCAATTCATCCTGCGTGACACCAACGACGACATCGCCGTCGCACCGGAAATCATGACTGATAAGAACCCCCACGAATCACATGCATTCCCCGTCCTGCAGATCAGCAAACAACTCACTACCGATGCGCTGGCGCAGCGCCGTATACGCATCCGCGGGTTGGGTGCCAGAATCTTCGAGGTGGAAGGTGTGCCCATGATCCGATCAGAGTGTGACGGGGACGATTGCTCTGATGCTCTCGGACTTGTCATTCAAGAAAAGGATATGCAACGGCATGATCTCATCGGCTTGTCCGGTGCTGCAGCGATTGATGTGGAGAGCGGCGATGTGATTGGTGTTTTTGGTCATGCTATGACGTATCCAGGCCTCCAAGGTCGATTTTATATGCGCATTTCCGGTCCGGAATCTTTGCGGAATTTGGTCAATAAAGCGAACCTGCACCATGCACAATTTGAAGTCCAATCCGCACTGAGAAAGCTTCTACGGAAGCCAGCACAAGATCTTCCGCCTGAGCCAGACAAACCATGAGGTATTCGCCGATAATGCCTTACCACAACTTCCACCAACTCCCCTTCTTCCGTTTCAATCCCTTATTTCCTTTCTTTCCCTTCAATCCCTTATTTCCAGATAACACACTCCCCGCTTCGACCACGGCTTCTACAATTTCGTCCTTGGGCGCACTCAATAAAAACCGCTCCTGCAATCCCTTCATGAGAACATTCGTTTCCCTCTGGCGCTCCGAAAGATCATCGATGGCGTGCGCGAGGACGCGAATCTGCTCATCTTTCACCTTGAGCTGTTCGCCCAAATTGAGGTTTGTCCGCTCCAAAAGATGCACATACGAACCATGCGCAGAGCTGGGAGCCGCATTCGCTGATCCCACTTCCCCGAAATGACGCTTCAGAAGTTCTTCGCTGATGGTGTACGAGAAAGGCTTCTTTGATTTCTTGAGCTTCACCGCATCACTTGGGAGCGGATACACCAATTGCCGATCTGCATTCTTTTCTTTTTCCAAAATCGATCGGACAAAGCGGCGGATAGTGATTTCCGCCTTCTGGTACCGGATGGATGCATCTTTTATGGAAATAAAGGGAACCGTAGCTGTAGCGGAAGTGTCGGACATGGTGGTCAGGGAAGATGATCAGATCATGTGCATGATAATCATCATGATGAGTCTCGCAATCATCTTGTCTCGACAGAGAAGGGGAGTGGGTGCGTAGTCAGTGATCCTATGCGTGCATAGACATGATCATAATCTGCATAATCATTTTTGATCTGCGAAATAGTGATATTGAATTTTTCCGAGCCCTAGATGAAGGAATTTTTTTATATAGATAGATCATGCGTAGGCATTTCTGCCCTATATATGGATATATGTATGATGATGATCATGAACATCCTCCGTAGAGACGCACTGTCAGTGCGTCTCCTCCATAATCATGAACATACGCATGCATGATCACAGGGTGATCAATGCATAGGCATGACCTGATTTCGCTTGCGGTAGAGACGGCATGGTATGCCATCTCGAAAATGCGTGAGACGGCACAGCGTGCCGTCTCTACGGTGGACATATCCTTCGCATTGATATTTCCTTCTTATTTCTTTTTTCCCCATTTCCTCGGCGGTGCGGCGCGCTTTTTTGCAAGAATTTCGGCTGCTTGATCTGTGGTAATGGTCTCTGGGGTAAATCTCTTCGGCAGCGACACATTTGTTTTGCCATCAGTGACATACGGACCATAGCGACCGGTTTTTACGAGAATAGGGGAGCCGGTCGCGGTGTCATTCCCCAATACACGCAGCGGCTCTGCTGCCTTCGCACGCTGCTCTTTAGCATTTGCCAAAAGCGCTATGGCTTGCTCTAAATTGATCGTCACTGGATCACCTTCACGGATAGAAACAGTCGCAACTCCACAACGAAGATAGGGACCAAATCGGCCAACATTCACTTCCATAGGATCCCCATTATGAATACCAAGCATTCGCGGGAAGCTCAGCAAGCCCAATGCTTGTTCCAATGTGATAGTTTCTTTATTTAAGTGCTTGGGAATGGAAGCACTTTTTGGTTTGGGCTTCTTCACTTTCGGAGTCTTCGCCGCACCCGCGGAGGAGCGCGGCTTTCCCTTAGATCCCTTTAATCCCTTTTTGCCCTTCTTCGGTGCATCTTCATTTACAGATAATTCCGACGAGGCGACCGTCTGTTGAAGATCTTCCGCTCTCCCAATCTGCACATACGGCCCGAATCTTCCTGTGCGCACAAGAACAGGCAAACCTGTCGCCGGATCATCTCCGAGAATTCTCTCCTTGAGCACATCGTCTCGTGAGATTTCTTGGGCTTTCTGATCAAGCAAAGTCTTGTAGGGCTTATAAAAAGATTGAAGGAACACCTGCCACTTCTTTTGCCCATCGGCGATATCATCGAGGGATTGCTCCATTTGCGCCGTGAAGCTGAGGCTTACGATGTCTTGGAAATGCTCCGTAAGAAGATCAGTGACCGTAAGTGCGACATCCTCCGGGATCAACTGTCGGCCTTCTTTTTTGATGTAGCCGCGCTGCTGAATCGTGGAGATCGTCGGCGCATAGGTACTTGGACGACCAATGCCTTCCTCTTCGAGTTTTTTCACAAGGCTCGCTTCGGTATAGCGCGGAGGAGCTTTGGTGAAATGCTGCTCGGGAAGGATTTCTGAGCAATCGAGTGACTGACCTTCAGAGAGGGGAGGGAGAATCTTTTCTGAGTCATCTTCTTCCTCTGCGGCCCGAGTCGTCTCCGGCTCATCACGATCTTCGCGATACAAACGGAGGAATCCATCAAAGAGTACGGTCTGCCCCGTGGCGCGGAACGTATAATTCGCGACGGCAATATCTGCGCCAACACGCTTGAGCTGTGCTCCAGCCATTTGCGAGGCAACCGTACGATTCCAGATCAGCGTGTAGAGCTTGAGTTGTTGGTGATCGAGCACTGTAGCCAGAGATTGGGGTGTCCGGCTCATTTCGGATGGGCGGATAGCTTCGTGCGCTTCTTGAGCACCCTTACTTTTGGTCTTATATTTGCGTGGCTCGGAAAGCACATACTCGCGACCGTAAAGCTTCTCGATGGATGCCTTGGCATCGGTAAGGGCTTTTTCGCTCAGATTCACGGAATCCGTACGCATGTACGTGATAAGACCCGTGTGACCGCCGCCGGGACCGATATCCATACCTTCGTAGAGCTGCTGGGCAATCATCATCGTCTGTTTCACGGAGAACCCGAGTTTTCTTCCAGCCTCCTGCTGCAATGTGGAGGTGGTAAAAGGAGGGGGAGGAGTGCGCTGGAGTTCTTTTTCTTCGACTGAGGAAACAACAAATGGCTTATTGGTGACTGTGGAAACGACTTCGTTGCTTTCCTCTACGGAAGAAGGGACGAATTTTTTTCCGTCTTTTTGAGAAAGTTTCGCAGTGAAAGCCTGCCCTGCACCGCCCTCAGGCTGGTGCGGGGTCTCCAGCGCCGCCTCAATCGTCCAGTACTCAACGGGGTTGAACGCCTTTATCTCACGTTCGCGATCGACAATGATCCGCACGGCCACAGACTGGACACGACCGGCAGAAAGCCCTCTGTAGACCTTTTTCCAAAGGAATGGGGAAAGTGTGTAGCCCACGAGACGATCAAGAATACGGCGCGCCTGCTGGGCATCAACAAGCTTCTGATCGATCTCGCGTGGATGCTTGACCGCCTCTTTAATGGCATCCTCTGTGATCTCATGGAAAACAATGCGCCGGATCGGCTGATCCTTTTTCCGCTTCAATGTCTCTACAAGATGCCACCCGATGGCCTCTCCTTCGCGGTCTTCATCAGTTGCGATCCAGAGTTCGTCACTGTCATTGAGAAGATCTTGCAATTTTTTGATCACAGTCTTTTTTCCATCGGGAACTTCGTACTGCGGCGTGAAGTCATCCTCTGGATCGACACCGAGTTTACTCTCAGGCAAATCGCGGACGTGACCCATGCTCGCCTCCACGGAGAAGTCTTTTCCGAGAAAGCGTTTGATGGTTCGAGCCTTGGTTGGACTTTCGACGATGACTAAGTGTTGAGGCACAGAGCGGGAGGGTAGGGAGGGGGAGAGGGTGTTGTCAAAGAAATGAGGATGGATGAACCGAGAATTGACACAGTTCGTCGCTCATCTTGAGTATTTTTCGTATTCATTTATTTCCTCTTTCTCTAGCCATCATTATGATGCCAAGCGGAAATAATGGCGCTGAACATGTTTTTTTGGCTTGCGGCTGCGGAAGAAGGTAATAGACTTTGAGCCAATCTACTTTTTTCCTCCCTGTCCCATGTCCAAGCAAGATATCATCAATATGATCGCGGATGCCGCGGGTATCACCAAGCGTGCTTCTGCTTCCGCCCTCGAGGCTCTGACGACCCTCGTGACGAAGGAGCTTAAGAAAGGAAACCATGTCACGCTCACGGGTTTCGGAACGTTCAAGATTAGCAAGCGCGCAGCTCGCGTAGGAGTCAACCCCAGAAACCCCACGCAGCGCATCTCCATCCCCGCAATGAAGGTTCCTTCCTTCAAGGCTGGAAAGACGCTCAAGGACGCTGTCCGCTAAACGAAGTTTGATATTGGAAATGAAGAAGCCTCCGTAGGGGGGCTTCTTTTTAGCTACGAAGCTTTCTTGTCGGAACGAGAAAACTTCCGCTATCCTGCACGCAATCACCATGGACTCCGCCCTCATCACAGACATCCTCGGCCGCCTTCTCCAAGATCTCGATCTTCCCTTTACCGGCATCGCGATCTCCGAAGAAGGTGACATCGTGCGGGTGGATATCTCCTCCAACGAACCCAGCCGCATCATTGGATGGCACGGGGAGACGCTCAATTCACTCCAGCATCTTGCGAAGTCGATTCTCCGCTCGCTTGCCAAACTCGAGCGCAGTCCGTTTCTCGTGCTCGATGTGGACGGCTACCGCCGCGTGCAGGAAGATAAAGTGCGCTCTGTCGCCGAGCAGAAGGCGGATTTTGTGCGTCGGACGGGAAGCCGCGTCGCCCTCGCGCCCATGAGTCCATATTTTCGCCGTATCGTGCATATGCACGTGACCAATACGCCTGCCCTGCAAGATCTCACAACAGAAAGCGTGGGAGAAGGGGAGTACCGGCAAGTGGTTCTACGATGTAAAGAGGAGAAAATGATCAAAGGCGGAGAGGAGCTCTCACCGGTGATCGAAAGTAAGCAGGATGGATTGGAGAATTTAGATGTGTAGCTTCCTCCGTCGTCGCATCCACCCCACCCCTGCTGCCGCACCACTCGCCATCACGGCAATCGCCGCAGGGCCAGTATCGCCGATGGGAGCACGTACGGGGATATACGTATAGGACAATGGCTCCGACAAAAGAGGAATGACCTGCGCAACAGGAGGGGGTGAAGGAGCTGCCGGCTTCGGGAGTGCAACAATCTGACACAGCGCATTGCATCCATCCATATCATCTTGGTTCCCGTCATCGCATTGCTCGCCGGTTTCAAAAATACCATTGCCGCAGAGTGCTATTTCCGTACGACAAAGTGGAGAACATCCATCACCGGGATCGGGATTGCCGTCATCACACTCTTCTGGGGCAATGAGCACTCCATCACCGCACACGATGCCACCGGCGACCAGAACAGGATTCACTTCTTCCATCGCACCGAGCACGAATTCCGCTTGGCATAGAGAGGAACATCCATCACCACCGGTGACATTGCCATCATCACACTGCTCACTACCCTGGATGCGTCCATCACCACAGCGTGGCTGGATGATATCGATGGTCTCCCATGTGCAGGAAGATGTGCAACCATCACCAGGTAGGGGATTACCGTCATCACACATCTCTCCACGGTCGACGACCTTGTCTCCGCAATGGGGCAGAGAGCAATCGGAACGGCAGCGGTTGGGCTCCGTGGCGGAATTGCCAATACCCTGGTCGCATTGTTCGCCAGAGGTGTAATCCGCGACAAAATCACCGCAGGAAGCGTTGCGACACTGCAGGCGACAAGCCCCGGATACGGAATCTGAATTGTCTGAGCCATTATCACATTCCTCACCCGGATCCATCTGCCCGTCTCCGCAGATCGGTGTGCGTATGGCGACTATTGGTGCACTGCTGCTTGCTGGAGGTGGTGGGGGAGGAGGAGGAGGAGGAGGAGGAGGAAC
>VMGQ01000016.1:0-14886 GCA_007376635.1 Candidatus Peregrinibacteria bacterium Greene1014_49 | reverse complement strand
GGAGGAGGAGGAGGAGGAGGAACGTACGATGGCGCCGAAGAGGGAACCGTGGGAGGGGAATACTGAAACAGCGCCTGCAGAGAAGAATTTTCTGCACAAAGATGTGGGA
This sequence comes from Candidatus Peregrinibacteria bacterium Greene1014_49, assembly GCA_007376635.1. Classification (GTDB taxonomy): domain Bacteria; phylum Patescibacteriota; class Gracilibacteria; order Peribacterales; family Peribacteraceae; genus 2-12-FULL-55-11. Next base: position 14,777 of record VMGQ01000016.1, on the reverse strand, counting down.
ACTGGTCGCAGAATGCGATGGAAGCGGCAGAGGAAGATATTGGAGAGCTGCTCATGCGTTCTATGGTGCAGCGATCCGAGCATCCATCCCCTGGGAGAATGTTGCCGTCGTCACATTCTTCCGACATACCGTAGTGCCGCCCCTGCGGAGTGTTGTAGCCCGCTTGCACGATCTGATCGCCGCAACGCTCGAGTTTGCAACTGATGGTGCAACCATCACCCAGAAATTCCCTGCAACGCGGATTGCTGAAATCATTACAGGGAGCGCCGATCAACTCTGTAGGGCTCCCTTCAGCAGTGACCCTAGACCACGTCTGCGGACAGACAGCTCCGTCCATCCATCCCCAATAGGAAAGCCATTTGAGAGGCCAACATCGACTATAGAGACAATATCCCCCGCCGCATGTGCTATCGGACACACACCGTGCCAAGGTCGATTCGTCCCTCGTGATAAAAGGAGATTGTGTTTCATCCACCAGAAGTCCGACGTAATCGCACTCTTCACTGCGCCGCCGATCTGTAAATCCATCGCCGCAACGACCAGGGCTGCAGAGAGCATTACAGTTCGCATCTGTCGTGGGTCTGCCCAAAGGCGCGCATGGATCACAGGACTCGCCAAAATCTACTTTTGCATCACCGCAACGAGGAGGTATGACGCTCGCTGCAGAAGAGGAAACTGGTGGAGGCGGCGGGGAGGAAAGGCCAGCAGCGGAAGAAGATGGAGGAGCAGATGAGGAAGGCGGAGCGGATGACGATTGTGGAGCTGCAGAGGAAGATGGCGGAGCGGATGACGATTGTGCGGCGGCAGAAGAGGATTTTGGACCGACATTGGAGGAATTGTTCCCTTGTGAACTCTGGCCACCAAATATGCCGATGTCTCCACCGGAACCTCCAAGATTGCTCCCACCCGGTCCTCCGGGCCCTCCCATACTGGAAAGTCCTCCACCATTGCCTCCTCCTGAACTGCTGTCATTAGCGCTACTACCCTGCCCAGTGCTGCTTCCACCACCTCCAACACCGAAGTTCGAACCATTGTTCCCTACATCGCCACTACCTAAGCTACTTGTCCCACCTCCGTTGGGAATTCCACCAGCAGGCGCTCCTGCTGTACCTGAACCCATACCCATATCAGAACCCGTCGTCAGCTGCGCCACTGGATCCTTTGGTACATAACGAACAACTTCGGAAAGAACAGCGGAAACAAGAACGACGGCAACCATGACCGAACCAATGCCGAACCGATGCCGGAGAAGTGCAGAGGGCATGACTTGGCAAAAAGAATAGCACAGATGGATCTTACAAATGTAACCTGGATGAATGGTGAGTTGTGAGATCGTGAGTGGGGAGATCGATCTCACGACTCACGATCTCACGACTCACGATCTCACGAGTCACGATCTCACGATTCTCTTCCATTCCTCAAATAACTTTCTTTCTTCCCGTGTGAGCTTCGTCGGAACCTTGAGCATCACTGTCACATAATGGTCGCCGTGACCGTGCCCTTTGACAGATGGCATCCCTTTCCCTTTCAAACGAAATACTTGAGCCGGTTGTGTGCCGGCAGGGATGCGCCATGCTATGGATCCGTGCACGGTATCTACAGAAATATCATCACCGAGAATAGCCTGCAGTACACTCATGGAAACAGATGTGTGGATATCATCTCCTTCACGAACAAATCTCGCATCCGTTTGCACATTGATACGCACATAGAGATCGCCGGAAGACGCGCTGCGACGGCCGGCCTCCCCGTAACCACGTAATCGAATCGTCTGACCGTCTGCAATTCCTCCTGGAATATCGACCATCACGTCACCACTGGAAAGTACGCGCCCTTCGCCATCGCATGTGGGACACATCTTCTCCGGCACCTTTCCAGATCCGCTACATTTGTTGCATTGCACGCTCTGGCGGATAGCTCCGAAGAAGGATTGCACTGTACGTGTGATCTGGCCTGTTCCATGACAATCGCTGCATGGTACTGAGGCTGCGCCGGGAGCATTTCCCTGACCCCTGCATGCCTCACACGGCTGTAACCGGCGAACAGAAATCTTCTTCTGCACACCACTCACACTCTCCGCAAACGTAATCTGCACACGCATCTCCAAATCGCGCCCTCGTTGCTCTTCTTTTTTTGGCGCTCTTCCACGTTGCCCCCCGAAAAATGTTTCAAAGAGGTCGCCGATGCCCCCGGCATCTCCACCCTGTCCAGAAAAGCCTGAAAAATCAAATCCGCCAAAGCCTCCGCTGCCACTACTCCCGGATGAGCCGCCATTGCCCACACTCCCGAACTGGTCATACGTCTTTCTCTTCTGAGGATCAGCGAGTGCCTCGTACGCCTCATTGATCTCCTTGAACTTTTGTTCTCTAGCCTTATCTCCCTTATGTTTATCCGGGTGCAGTTCCTTGCTGAGCTTGCGATAGGCTTTTTTAATGTCCTCGGGAGAGGCATCACGTGAAACGCCGAGAATGGAGTAGAAATCTTTGGACACGGGGGAAAGATTATCCGGATAACCGTTATCCGGATACCCGGATATTCGAAATTGACGCCAATGTGAAGACCTTCTGATAAAGGCGATTTTATGATATAATACTCCGATATGCCCCGTCCTCTCCTTCACAGCGCTCGCAAGAGCTTGCAGTGGCTCACGGTGAGCCTCGGCGTGCTCACCCTTGCCGTCGTCTCGACTGCAGTGGAACAAGGGACATCCGTGGAGGGGCGCCTGCTTCCCCCGCACATGCGCGGAGCGATTCCATGGAAAACAATCTCTGCAGACCAGATGGGAAAAGGGACAACCGCGCCCGCAGATACAAATGTCATCATACAAATTCCCGATGATGCCAAGCAGATGACACTCGATGTGCTGACCGGTTACCGCGGCAAGGATATCCGTTTCTGGGGATATTGCTTCCCCGAAAATTACGATCGGGATTCGGCTCTCACAAAAAAGCGATTTCCCGGGACCGTCTTTCTTTCCAAGAGAGAACGCGAGCTTCGCTTAGAGCAACAGATGAACCTGCGCCAGCAACACTTCACTGTTGAAAATAATTTGACCGAAGAAGATTTGAACCAGGAGCGCGTATACCGCGGATCAATCCGGCATCAGCAGGAAGTCTTCCGGGGAGGAACGTCGTGCTTCCTGATGACGGAGCGCCCACTCCCCATCGGGACGGACAATGACAAAGACCGTGCAAATACCGCAATCGAGCGTGACGTCGGTAGCGACCCGCAGAACGCCGATACCGATGCAGACGGAGTCCAGGACGGCGCTGAAACATTCTTCCTTGCAACGAATCCCGTACTCAGAGACAGCGACGGAGACGGACTCATCGACGGCATCGAGGATAAAAACTTTAACGGTCGCCGCGATCTCGATGAAACGGATGCGACGAAGTGGGACACAGATGCCGATGGACTCTGTGACGGGCTCTGCAAAGTGGAGAAGGGCCAAAAGCTCCGCGGGGAAGACAAGAACATCAACGGTGTGCTTGATGAAGGAGAATTTAACCCACTACTTATTGATAGTGATGGAGACGATATCTTGGATCTGCAGGAAGTATTTGTGTGTGAATTAGGGGGAGGAACCGATTGTTAAGACATTGCTACAAAGGCTTCTTTCCGCTATAATACTTTGATGACATACACCAACCCCTGCCTGCCGGCAGGCAGGCTCCAGAGACTGGCAACCGTAGCGATCGTCGCCCTCACCCTCATTCCGAATGTTGCAAACGCGTACATGACCGCGGAAGATGTGCTTGATGAATTTTTCCTGCCGCCAACGGCGCGGGAAAGCAAAGACCGTCTTGCACGCCAGAGCACAGTGAGCGCGGAGCGCCGCGCACGGGAGCAGGATGAAGCTTTTGAAATCCAGCATGCCGCAGCCCCGGAAGAAATTCCGGAGGAGGAACTCGTCCCCACAGAAGAAGCTCCGAACGTATCCACAGCCGAGCCCACCCTCAACTCTACCGACCTTGAACTCCTTCGTACGCTTCGTCTTCTCGGCCGCGTTACAGATCGTCAACGCGTCCTGCAGTATGGTGCAACGGTGCAGGGAGATCCTTTGCACGGTGGTGCACCACCGCTCGCCCCAACAGGCATGGGCGCATGGATTGCTGCAACAACCATGATCGGAGCAGTAGCGTGGACATTGCGCAGGGCGGGCAAAGCGGGAAGAAAGGCGTGGAGTGTGTAGTTGGGAGTTTGTTCTTCAGCGATAGAGAACGTCTTTTTCCTCTATAGTTAGCTCTTATTTCAATATACATCCATCTAAATTTCTACAGCGATTTCCCCCTCTGCTACTCTGCAACGGTGCTTCAAACGCTCTCTCTCCGCGGCAGAAAATGGCAGGCGCGCCATGGTGGCATATGGGAGCAACTGCCGCTTATGAGTGCTGCAAATATCTGCTCTACACTCACAGCATCGCGATGCCTTGGAGAGACAAGTGTAAAGATCCCATCCCCTCCGGATCTTGCACGCGCCGTGGAACGTATACGCTACGCCGTGGAGACGAAGGAACATGTAGGAATTTTTGGAGATTACGACTGCGACGGCATCACGGCAGCGGCGCAGATGGTGCGCTATTTCGAACGCAGGCTACGGGCTTTCTGAAGAGATTGTGGAGGAATGGATTGAGCATGATATCAAGCTCCTCATCACCGTCGATACGGGGATGAGCGCAGTCGCTCCTATCGCAGCACTCCAGAAAAAGGGGATCGATGTCATCGTCGTTGATCACCACCATGTGCAAGCGGAGCTTCCTCCTGCTTTTGCCCTGCTCCATCCTGCACTCACGCCGGGATTTCCGCTGCCACACCCTTCGGGAGCGGGTATGGCTTTTCTCCTTCTCAACGCCCTTGAAAACGGCGCGTGGGAGGACATGCCGAGTGACCGGGCGCTTGCGATGATAGGAACGGTTGCAGATCTCGTAGAGCTTCGCGGACTCAATAGAGCAATAGTACAGCGCGGCCTCCTCTCGCTGGAATCTCTACGAAGCGGACCGCTTGCCACTCTGAGGGACAGTGTAAGCAAGGGGGGTATAGCACTTACCAGTACCGATATTGCATTTCGCATCGCACCAAGACTGAATGCTGCAGGGCGTATGGATGACCCCATGCTCGCTCTGGATGCGATCTTACGTGGAGGTGCGCACGTCGAACGCCTCCATCAGCTCAATCGCGCACGTCAAGACATCACAGGATCTCTGGTATTGCGGGCAGCGACGGAGACGGGACAAAATGCCCCCCTCATGGCAAGTGCCTCGGAAGAATATCCGCACGGCATCATAGGGCTCATCGCAGGATCACTTACAGAAAACACTGGCCGCCCGAGCATAGTCGCTGCCATCCATGGAGAGTACGCAACAGCATCGCTCAGAAGCCCCGCATGCTACCACGTGACCGAAGGACTATTGCGCGCCTCCGATCTTCTGGAGAGCTTCGGCGGACACGCGCAGGCTGCGGGATGCCGCTTCCGTGCGGATCGATGGAAGGAACTTACTCTACGCCTCTCTGCAGATATTCTTGCGCATGTCCCACTGGACGCTCTTACGCCGTGCATCGATATCGATGCCCGCATCGATGCATCGGAAATCTCCATTGCTCTTGCCGATTCCCTCGGATCGCTGGAGCCTTTTGGGCAGGGAAATCCCGAACCGCGCTTCGTGCTTTGCAATGTCCACGCAGAACAATTGCGCCGCGTAGGGACGGACGGAGTCCATCTCCAAGCGAAAATTGCCGGCCATAAAGCTGTGGGATTTCGCATGGGATCACTCTTCGGTCAGATCGAAGATCCTCTCGATATCGTCTGCCGAATAGGGATGGACAGCTGGAATGGAAGAAGGGGGGTGCAGTTGTTTGTGGAGGACGCAAAGAGAATTGAGAATTGAGAATGCAGAATTGAGAGTTCTCCGAAAAACACGCATTCCAATTGTATGCATAATTCTGCATTCTCAATTCTCAATTACTACACCGGTGCCAGCGCCCCCTCCATCTGAAACACATCGGTGACAGTCACATTCAGCGCAGAGGAAATTTTAAAGGCAAGAAGGACGGAAGGATTGGTTTGCCCACGCTCGATGCTCATAATCGTCTGACGACTCACACCCGTGCGCAGTGCAAGTTCCTCTTGGGTCATACCTCGCTCGAAGCGGAGGCGCTTGATGGCGTTGAGAAGTTGAACGGAGGACATACGTGAGCGTGGGAAAAGAGGAAGGACGCGGTACGCAGAAGGCTGCGTGCGTCACAGGCACAGCATCTTGTCTCAAGATGTGAAGCAAAGCAAGAGACCCATGGGAATGAGATACCATGCAAAGAGTGCAAGGCTTTTTTTGGCGACAAAACAACGCAAAAACAGTATTGCGATGATACTTGCAAGAAGTGCTGAGATAATGCCGGCTATGATCACAGGCAATGAAGGGAGAAGTGCAGCCCCGGATGCAATATCCGCCGCAGCAAAAAGAGTGGCACCTGCAATAATCGGCGTTGCCATGAGAAAGGAAAAATTCAGCGCATCAGATCTCTGTAAATTCCGCATGCGTCCTGCAGCAATCGTGAGAGCAGATCGCGAAAGCCCCGGCGACAATGCTATAGCCTGCGCACATCCGATGATTATGGCATCCCCCATTTTTAATGTATCGCGTGAACGGGACTGCAACCACCGTTCCGCGACGATCAGAATGAATCCATTCGCGATGAATTCATATCCCACGCTGCTGACAGTGCGGAGCGAAGATTCAATAATATCTGCCAGAAAAAAACCGGCGACAGCGCCGGGAATCGTTGCGATGATGAGAAGAAACAAAAGCTTCTGCCCCTGTTTGTCTCCAGTAAAAGGTGCTCTAGCCATCCTCCACCAGTCAGAGGAATAACAGAGAATCAACGCACTTAGTGTACCCGCATGTAAAAGAACGTCGAAATCCTGTAAGCGATCCAAGGGAAGACGCATCGCAGATTCCGCAAGAAGGAGATGACCGCTGCTACTGATGGGAAGGAACTCTGTAAAGCCCTGAATGAGACCGAGGATGATCGACTGGAGAAGAGTCACGGTGTAATAGTATCATCTCTGCGATGGATCCCTTTTGCCATGCAACTCATTGATTTCATTCTCCACATCGATGACTACCTCAGCGTGACCATCACGCAATATGGTTCGCTTACCTATGGTTTTCTCTTCCTGGTGATTTTCTGCGAGACAGGGCTCGTGGTGATGCCATTTCTCCCCGGCGATTCTCTTCTCTTCGCGGCAGGAACCTTCGCGGCCACGGGATCGCTGGATCCCGTGATTCTGATCGTGCTGCTCACTGCTGCGGCCATCCTCGGCGACGCGGTGAATTACTCGACGGGACGCTTCTTTGGACCCAAGGCCTTCGCACGCGGAGGCCGCATCTTCAAGCAGGAATATCTCCATAAGACACAGGCGTTTTACAAACGACATGGGAAAAAAACTATTATCCTCGCGCGTTTCGTGCCCATTGTCCGCACCTTCGCGCCATTTGTTGCGGGGGTTGGGGGAATGCCCTATTCCGAATTCGCGTTCTATAACATTGCGGGGGGAATCCTCTGGGTGATGCCGTTTGTCGGGGGAGGGTATCTCTTTGGAAATATTCCGGTCGTTCGAGAGAATTTCGAACTCGTGATCCTGGCGATCATCGTAGTGTCACTGCTCCCGGGGCTCCATGAGTGGTGGAAGCACCGGAGAGCAACGGGGAACGGGCATTGATGCAATTCCACTGAACTCCTCCATCCCTTTCCCCTCCTCCACGGGAGGAGGGGAATGTGTGTTGTGTGCTGTTTGCATGCCACAAGGAAATATCGTCCTCATTCACTCTTGAAACAGAGCTCCCCTTCCTCCCGTGGGAAGGGGTCGGGGGATGGAGGAGTCTCTGGAGATGAAAATGGTCCTTTGCAAATATCACAACAATACCTGTAAGATTGCGTGAAATGGCCTCTTCTCCGTTCCACGGAATCTTCTCCGCTTTTCAATCCGCACAGGGAATGCCGGAGGATGTGCCTTTGGAAACGGCTGCACCAAAAGGCAAAAGCCCGCCCGCAGGCCAGACTGTCGGACAGATCGCCGTGGATATTTACGAGGTGGATAACTACTACATTATTCGTGCGCCGATCGCGGGTGTGCGACTTGCCGATCTGGATATTGAAGTGGATGAATGCTCGCTCACGATCCGCGGCATGCGTCGGCTCTCTGATGCTATCCCTGCCTCTCAGTACTACCTCCAGGAATGTTTCTGGGGAGAGTTTAAGCGAACAGTGAAGCTCCCTACGATCATTGATCCGAGAAAAGTAAAAGCGACTTTCAGTAAAGACTCGATCCTCAAGATCCTGGTTCCGAAGGAAGAGAAGGTGAAGATTGTAAGAATATCGGAAGTGTGACGATTTGTAATTTGCAATTTATGATTTGCGATTGAGTCCTTCAAATCGCAAATCGCAAATCCGGAAATCGCCAATGGTTACCGCTTCTTCTTTACCGCCCTTCCCCGCACACTCGGCTTCTTTGAAATGGCTCCCCTTCCTTTAAGCTTCCGGGCAACCTCCGCCTGCATCTGCTTCAACGAGGTATACACATCTTCTCCTCCCATCACCTGCCAATCCGCTTTACGGAGAAGTGACGCAAATTCCCTCAGCTGTTTGCGGGCTTCATTGCGTCTGGCGGGGCTGAGATTCTTTGCATCGAGGACGTTCCAGAGATGCACCTGAAGAACATAAAGGTTCTGAACCTTGGAGAGAGCGGAATCAAGTTTGGTCATAAGAGTGTGGGTGTAGGTTTCGGGCAATTATAGGCGATTTTGGTGGAGGAGTCAAATTCCTCTATACTTCCTCCATGCAACTCACCCAAGCTATTTTACCCGTCGCAGGCCTCGGCACGCGGTTTTTGCCATGGACGAAGGTAGTGCCAAAAGAACTCCTGCCGCTTGGAAATCAGCCAATTATCGCGCATCTCGTCGATGAAGCTTTGAGTATCGGGATTAAACGCATCTGCTTTGTGATCAGCCGCGGCAAGGAAGCGATTCCTCAGTATTTTTACAAAGATGCTGCGCTGGAGGCAGAGCTGGAGAAGCGGGGAAAGAGTCACTATCTCGAACAGATGAAACGTTACGATGAGGTGCAGTTCCATGTGGTCTACCAGGATGAACAGTTGGGAGACGGCCATGCATTGCTACAAGCCGCTGATTGGGTAGAGAGTGCGAGCGTTGCCGTGCTCTTTGGAGATGATTTATTTATGGGTCCAAAAAGTGGATTGATGCAGCTCAAGAGTGCCGCGAGGCTCACAAAGGCGGATCATGGAGCATTTGTTGCACTGGAAAATATTCCAGCAGAACACACGCACAAGTATGGAATTGTTACGGTGGATCACATACATCCAAAAGATAAGCGCGTGCTAAAACTTAAAGGAATGGTAGAGAAACCGCATCCTTCGAAAGCGCCTTCCACTCTCGGCATTGTCGGCCGCTATCTGATCCCGAAGTCGATTTTTACAACACTGGAGAAGCTCGGCAAAAACGCAAAGGGGAAAGCTGGAGGAGCAAAAGAGATCCGGCTTATTGACGCACTCATCCATGATCTTCCTAAAATGCCCATTCACGGTGTGCACTGCGAAGGAGTGAGACTCGATACCGGGACGCCGGAGGGGTACCGGGAGGCTGTGAAGATTTTTGAGTAAATGAGGCTTCCTATAACGGCCCGATGCCTACCCCAAGGACAGCCATCACGCGGTTGATCCATACATGAGAGAATGCCCGGTTCCCACATTCCGCTTGTGCAATAAATTCCGGAGTCATCTTTGATCGTGCAGCAAGTGTTTCTATAGACATCCTCTGCTGCTCACGCATCCCATGTATTACCTTTCCAATGGCAATGAGGCTCCTCTTTTCGTCAGCATCAACGATTTTTTGGATGTCGGGCAGCATAAAAACAGATTAATCCTGACACCGATATCCAAACGGCGGAACCCGATAGTTCGGTTTGTTGAACGAGTAGTTCATGCACTCCACTCCCTTGGCAGGGTGACCGATTTCTATGCGCGTCCAGCGCCCGCCATCGTGATCGTACTCATACACTTCATTAAGCGGAGGAATCCCATAAATGCCGCGCTCACCAACAAAGGTATAGGGACGGGGATTGTAGTAACGGCGACGGTTGAGGGGATGGAGTCCGTGCGTAATGGATCTCTGAGGGCTGTTGTAGTAGAAGTCGTATACCTCCGCATAATCGACATCGAGGTGGTGATGGTTGGATGCACGGCGCTCGTGGAACTCCCAGGGATGAACGGTATATGCCCCCTCTGCAGCCATGGCAGCGGTGCAGAAAAGTCCTGAGCTGATGAGTGCTACAGGGAGGAACGCGGCGATGCTATAAGGATTATAGCGCATAGGATTTGACAAAATGGCAATGAAAGTACCACATGGTATTTATACGTCAAGAAATCTGCGTGGATTGCAGTGGGAAAAGAGTATTTGCTATTTTATTATATTATTGTATAATAGTATAAACATTCATATCCCGCGCTTACCCCTCAAATGCATCAGTGGGGCTCGGTAGGATAGAAGAAACAAACTGACGATTTTCGATCATGATCTCATGGGGAGTCTTCCAGTTCAAACATTTTCTCGGAGTGTGGTTTAACCAGTGCTCAATCTTCGCGATGTCTCTGTCACTGTAGTCCGCAAGGTTTGAACCTTTAGGAATGTAGCGACGGATTCTGCCGATGGTGTTTTCCACCCCGCCTTTTTCCCAGGAATGATAGGGATTGCAGAAAAATGTTTTGAGATGGAGAGCGGTAGCCACCGTTTCATGATCGCGGTTCTCGATGCCGTTGTCGTAGGTGATGGTGCGAAGCCGCAGATCCTTCGCCATCTTCTTCAGAGCACGCGTCATGCTCACCGGTTTCATGTTCGGAATTTTCCGCAGACGCACGTACCGAGCTTTCCGTTCATGAAGCACGGCCAAGGAATGTTTGCTGTCATGACGCTTCCCGGACACGGCGGTGTCCGCTTCCGCATGTCCGTACGCTGTCCGATTGTTGGCTTCCTGTGGCCTTTTCTCGATGCCTACACGATTCGGAATCATGCTCCGTTCTGCTTTTGGTCGGCGCTTTCTCGGCTTCAATTGCCGGGAACACAACAGAGGACAATACTTCTGGCCGTGCACAGAGTAGAGCCATTTGTAGATTCCTTTTGCGCTGATGTACGGAAGATTCTTCTTGATCTTGAGGCGACCGGCGATCTCATCAGGCGTCCATCCTTTCTTCATCTTTCCGATGATGAATTTCTGTAAATCGGGACGCTCACGCACTTTCATTCCCTGGTACTTGCTGTACCGCCGCCGCTGGCGAGCTTTCACTTTTGCCCGACGAGGATCGTACTTTTTACGAACACTGTTCCGTTTGATCTCACGACTGACGCTTGGCTGAGAGCATCGGAGCTCACGGGCAATGTCGTGATGGGAATATTCCTTTTTCAGAAGGATGCTGATCTCCAGCCTTTCGGCAGAAGTGAAGTGATGATGAGCCATATGGGAGTGAGGGTAGAACCTCACCCAAAGTGATGCATTTCAAAGGTCAGCGGCGGTATCTCTTCCCAATAAAACAATGAAGAACCGCCAAATGGTCATAGCTGCGCTCGCAGGTATTCTCGCTGGAACGGTAATCGGTGCCGGAACCTATTTCTCCGCACAAGTGGTCTCATACCGCTACGGTGACCGGGATACCTTCCGTGTCATCCGTCTAAACAAGGATCTGCACTCTACAAGAAGACGCCCGGTACGATTTGGGCGCCATGCGGCTGCTGGTCAGCGCAATACTGTTCCGGAGCAATGTCAGAAATTCAGCAGATCCCGCCGCACGCGGTGCATCGAGATCACGAATCAGGGTGCAGACTACCAGGAAGGACACGAATAACTGCATTCATGACCCAAAGGAATCAATGGAGACCGACCCTTGGTCTCCATTCGTCTCCTTGGTTGCCTTATTTGCCCAACAGATCGTAACTTGCATAATACTATAAAATATGTTATTATAGTTCTAACATTCATATCCATTTCCCCATTACCCGTATGAAGAACCGTTCTACTTTTGTCGCCGCTCTCGCTGGTCTCCTCGTGGGCACAGCAGTCGGCGCCGGCACCTATTACTCGGCGCAACTCGTTTCCTATCGCTACAGCGATGTGGACGGCTCACGGGAGCAGTACCACCGCAGCGAAAACAGCCCGACGGATCGCGCCAGCATCCGCACGGTGGATAGCCACTCTGCCGCAGAGGCACAGGCAAGCGATGATCCATGTGCGGATGTCCACCCGCGCCGCAAGGCCCGCTGCATCGAAGCCATGGAAAATGACATCGACTACACGGGAGCACAGTACGATGAAAATTAAACGACGGTGAAACCCATGAAGACCGGGGCGAAAGCTCCGGTTTTTATTTGACTCCTCCACCCCTACCCCCTCCTCCACGAGAGGAGGGGAATGTGTGTTGTGTGCTGTTTGCATGCCACAAGGAAATATTGTACTCATTCACTCGTGAAACAGAGCTCCCCTTCCTCCCGTGGAGGAAGGGGTCGGGGGGATGGAGGGGAAACGGGAAGGGAAATCATTTACTTACTCTTCCGCCGCAACAGCTCAATTTCATCTCTTAAATCCGCCGCTTTCTCAAATTCCATATTCTCCGCCGCAAGATCCATCTGATTTTCGAGCTCTTCGATCAGCCGCTTCATTTCATCTTTGGGAATTTTCTGAGGATCCCTGTGTGGACGGCGAAGCTCTAATTTATTGTGCGCCTCGGCGATATCGTGGATCGCCTTTTCAATTGATTTTGGAGTAATGCCGTGCTTGATATTATGCGCTTCCTGGATCGCGCGGCGGCGATTGGTTTCGTCAAGCGCTGCGCGGATCGCATCGGTTTCACGATCGGCATAGAGCGTGACATGGCCGTGAAGATTGCGTGCTGCACGTCCGATGGTTTGAATTAATGCATCGCGTGAGCGGAGAAAACCCTGTTTATCGGCATCGAGAATCGCGATGAAACTGACTTCCGGAAGATCGAGTCCTTCACGAAGGAGGTTGATACCAACAAGCACATCAATCTCCCCGGTGCGCAGTTGCCTAAGGATTTCGATGCGCTCCATCGTAATGATATCGCTGTGAAGGTAGCGCACTTTTTCATCTTTGTCGGCGAGGAACTGCGTCATGTCTTCGGCCATTTTTTTGGTTAGTGTGGTGATGAGCACACGCTCGCCGCGCTTCTTGGCCTGGGCGATCTCTTCCATAATGTCATCGATCTGGTTCTTACTCGGCTTCACCGTGACAATAGGATCGAGAAGGCCTGTAGGGCGGATAATTTGTTCAACGACGAGATCTTTCGTGGCTTCGCCTTTCGGCGGCATGCGAGAGTGGCGATACTCGTATGGACCCGGGGTAGCGGAAACATAGACGGCTTGTTTTAGGCGCTCCTCGAATTCGGGAAACTTCAGTGGACGGTTATCGTGACTGGAGGGAAGGCGGAAACCGAAATCGATCAGGGTCTGTTTTCGACTGCGGTTCCCTTCGTACATGCCGCCGACTTGAGGAATGGAAATATGAGACTCATCGATGAAGATAATGAAGTCTTCCGGGAAATAATCGAGGAGTGTGGAGGGAGGGCGCCCGGCAACGCCACCGTTATTGAGGTAGCGCATGTAGTTTTCTACCCCTGTGCAATACCCGGTCTCCTTGAGCATTTCGATGTCGTACTCCGTGCGCTGGCGAATGCGCTCGGCCTTTGCAAGCTCGCCTCTCTTCAAAAATTCTTTTTCATGTTCACCAAGCTCTGTAATGATGCTGCCACATGCTGCTTCGATCTTTTCCTTGCTCGTGACGTTATGCGATGCCGGAAAGATCATCACTTCCTGAAGATCCGCTATGAGCTCACCGGTGAAACTATCCACCTCCTGGATCGTCTCGATCTCATCAAAGGGCATCTCCATGCGGATCACAGTATCGCCACCCGGAGGAAAGACTTCGATCGTATCGCCGAGAACGTGCACCATGCCCTGCTTGAATTCGAGGCTGGATCGCCGGTACTGGATGTCGATCAACCGTCGAATGAGTTTGTCGCGTTGCACCGGCATTCCGCGTTCCAGGCTGATAGCCAGCGCCTCGTAACTCTCCACATCGCCAAGGCCGTAGATGCAACTGACCGAGGCCACGATCAAGACATCTCTGCGTGTGAGCAGATTCATCGTCGCCGCGTGCCGGTACTTCGCAATCTCTTCATTGATGGAGGCATCTTTCTCGATGTACGTATCACTACTTGGGATATACGCCTCTGGCTGGTAATAGTCGTAGTACGAAACAAAATACGAAACGGCATTGTCCGGAAAGAACATCTGAAACTCGGAGCAGAGCTGCGCGGCAAGTGTTTTATTGTGAGCAAGAATCAGCGTCGGACGATTCAACTCCGCAACAATATTGGCCATCGTGAAGGTTTTTCCCGTACCCGTCGCTCCAAGCAGTGTCTGATGACGCTCTCCACCTCGTAATCCTTTCAATAATTTTTCAATCGCCGCAGGCTGGTCGCCCGTGGGTTTCCATGGGGCGACGAGCTTGAAGGGAGTTTTGGAAGAGGGGGAAAGCATGTGTCGCGGCATTGTACAGAAAGAACGGTTATGCTCCAATACTTAACTCATGGAAATCCCTTCTTTACGAGAGGCAAAATCGAACAGGGAATATGTCCATGCAAGGGAATGCCTTGCAATAAGCATCCGAAGCATTCGATCCGAACTATGCATCGATCCG
>VMGQ01000015.1 GCA_007376635.1 Candidatus Peregrinibacteria bacterium Greene1014_49 | reverse complement strand
TGCTTCGCCGCGTATTCGCGCAGCGATTCAAGCTGATTATCCAAGGACAAGCCTTCTTCTTCCTGTCGTTTGGTGGATACACGGGCGAGAATTACAGCTTTCATAGAGGGACGGTTACGAAGTGCGCTTGTGGGCTTTCAGGAAGGCTTCAAGATCGTCCTTCCTGATGCGCCAGTCCTTGCCGAACTTGTATGCCTTGAGCTCTCCCGCCTTGATATTGCGATAAATGGTCATGGTGCTGACCCTGAGCAGGTCTGCCACTTCTTCGGTGAGGTAGAATTCACGTTCCATATGATATTTGACAGTGATTGACACTGTATTACACTTGAATGGGCAAAGTAAAGTCCTTTTGCTTCACGGAGACAAAAGCATGGAGCGACCGCGTGATGTGCTCAAAAGGCGCGGCTTTGTTGAGTATTCTGAATTCCAGCCCCTTGATGTCTTTAAAGACGCGCTCAAGCGTCCTGACCGAACAGCGGGGCTTGAGGCGGTTTCTGGTCTTGCGATGCCCCTCAGCCCTCACCATGGCGCACACAGCTATCAATCGGAGCACATGACTGCCCGTCCATTGCTTCCTTTGCCTCGCAATCAATGTGAACTGTTCGGGCGGGGTGATTTCTTGGAGCAGCACGGGGCGCAACTCATCGTAGATGCCGTTCCAGTAATGAAGCAGAAGCCTTTGGGAAATCTTCTTGCTGAACAATGCTTGAAAGCCCAAGTCGCTCTCAATTTTCAGGCTCTTGAAGAGAGCAATCATTTTTTGTTTGCTCTTGAGCCGAAGTTCCAGCCGAAGAACCTCAAGAGGTTTCTTCTCGCGTATGGTTTCAAAAAGATCCATCTGCAAATTGCATTCTCGATCCTTCTTTTCCATCGCCCGATCCTTGCTCTGTTTCAAGTCGGCAATTTTGTCATAGGCGACAAACTCATGCGATTTTGAGTAGTACCGCACAGCCTCGCCACCATTGCGGAAATCCGTTTTGGTTAAGTCCATGTGACGATTGAGCTTGATCTTATCCAAATAACTGAGAGGAAGCGTAGCAGCCGTATAATCTTCAAAGATGACGTTCTTGGAATAGTGAACGGCGTAGACGCTTGCAGAGCGTAAATTGTCTTTTGAAACGAGAACGCCCATAAGCAGGAGTTTTGTTTTGAGGATACGAATGATCTCTTCAAAATCCTTGTCTTCAAGCTCATCGAAATTATTGCCATAAAGCAGCTTTGGGAGCGACAACTCGATGTGCAGGTTGATTGCAAAGCCGCTCACCTTTGCGCGTCGTTTGAATATGGTCAATCGCGGCCAATACTCACCGGCAAGCAAATCTTCTTTCGACGGATTTTGTACGCACCTGATAAATGGCTCACCATGGAATGGAAGGTACGGCTCCATAAAAAGTCCTCTAGCGTTCGGCTGAAATTTGTCATACCGCGTGACTGTAAATTTGCCGTCTGGAATCTTGAGAAGAACACTGTCAATCATCGTTACAGTTTTGGGAAATAAAGGTTCAGTCGTAGAGCCGCTGGTATTCGGCAAAAACGGCCTCTTCCATCGTTTTGGAAAGGCTAGGTTCCAAGGGATGGAAAATTGTGAAGTCCTTGCCGCTGCCTTTTTTTGTCGGATAGGTCAGGCGTAACCCTGAGCCGTCCAGTTTCTTATGAATGGCAATGGAACTCAGATAAAGCTTGCGGTTGATGATGCAGCTTGCAAACGCGACGAGACCGCCATTGGGATGCACTGGAATAATACGAACATCGGAAATTTGAAAATCAGTCATGGGAAATGTGGGAAAGTTTCAGGTCACGATCAATTTCCATCAGCAAGGCAAAGAAGCCCATGAGGTTGCCACTCGCCTCATCGTATTCAGCGTCACTCAACTCTTGTTTGAGCATCGCTTCGTAGGCCTGTCGTGTTACATCTTTCGCAGCCATAGCTTGATGGCTGTGAGACTACGGATCGGGTCGCTGTCCAAAGACGGGTGGTGATTTTATTTTTATGAAGCCATTTCCCTGCGTTCTTCCCGCAGGAAACGGGAAGGTAAATTGAGGGCTATGAGAGTTTTTCGCTTTTTGAGAATGGGAAAGCCGAAGGCTTCATTGGTCTTCCGATTCACGCCGTCATAGGCATTTTCGATCTTGGTTTTGTCCTTGCCACTGTACTCATCCTTGTTCCCGCCAAACGCACCGACGAAAATGTCTTCCATCTCGACCCATTCGTGGTAGCTGTACCGCTTGAACAGGAACCGACAGACCGCATCTTCGTTGCTGTCGGGTTCTATGGGACAAATCGAAGCAAAGAAGCAGAGTTGCGCCTTGTCGGGAATGTAGAAAAGCGGGGTGAAGACTTGCTCGGACAGTTGTCGGTAGTACTCGCCGAGGATTCGCAAACCGCCGTCCAGTATTTGTGCATAGTACTTGTAGTTGTGCTCTGGTAATCCAATCCTAAAAGAATCTATGGGGATTTCTTTTTCTTCAACCTTTGCATCGTCAATGGCCTTCCAAAAGAAGTACACGGGAGCGAAGTCGAGGAAAATATCTCGCAAACCTTCCACCGTCTTGTCATGCCAAGCACTGATCTTTTTCAAATCTTCTTCTGCGACGATGATCGCACTGTGATCATCCTTCAAGTTGCTGCCATATTCCATCTGCAACTCAAAGCCTTCATAAATCAGCGTATCTATGGTTCCGAGCGCTGCCTTTGGTGACACTTTCAAGCGCATTACAACTTTGGTAATTAAGAGCCTTGCAGAACAGTTGCTCGTTCCTCAGGAGTGAGCTTATAGAGATCAAATACTTCATCATCTAACGAATCCTGCTCCTTCTTTATTTGTGTCAGAATCGCAGAACATTCATTTTTTCTCTTCGTAAAATATTCCAAGAGTTCTTGCTTCTTTTCTAATGGAATATTTTTCAACTTCAATACTTGTAAGCATTCTTCGGCTTCTATTTCCCATATTTTTTCAAGTTTTCTTGGAATTTTCTCAAGACCATACTCTACTTTCAATACCTGCTGAAATTTACTGACAACTTCATACAAATTTTCATAAAGTTTTATCAGTAGCTGAGAATGACCAGCTATTCGTTGCTGAATGGTTTTATCGGGAATCACAAAGGGCAAAGGCTTGATATAAGCCAATTTTACCTGTGGAAAGACCTTCCCGTCTTCCTGAACCTTTTTCACATATAAATAATTTATGTAATTGCTATTGAATACAGCTAGTGCATAAAAGAGATCAACTGACTCTTTGTATTGCTCTCTCGGAACTGCAACTTGCAGGGTATTTGCAAACCACTCTTTCCCCAGTATTACAGCCCTGATTTTCTCGGATGTTTGTCTCCAAACAATCTTCATTTCTGCTTCCATCATTTTTTTATCAAAGTAAACGATTTCATTTTCATTCATCAACTGCTTATAGTTTCCTCTAAGGAAAAAGGTTGGACGATTCAAAATACAATACGAATTCACATCGGAACCAATATAAAGCGGGTTATCTTCCGCGTTTCTTTGCGTTCCTTCGTAATACAACCTATCTCGTATGTCGCTTTTCCCCTTTTCACCCATGCCAACACCAGTCCTTTGGTGTTTTACACCCGCATCCTTGAGAATAAATACTTCATCGAAAGTTAGTCCTGTTTCTTTGTGAATTTGATCTTGTGATGATCCATTTTCTATTTCATGTTGAAGATCCAGCGCACTAAGCAATTGAGGTAGATCCTCTCTTTTTTGCATCCTGAGATCAATAACTACTGATTTATTCTTTTGTAGCTTATCAATAACCAATATTGTGCTAGGCAATTCAACATCTTCAAAAATCTTCTCCCCGAGGTTCACTACTCCATATCCATAGCGTTCAATAATATCACGTACATCCTGATAGCGAGGTTGATAAAGAAAAGTATTAGGCACTATGAAGCCAAAAAAACCGCAATCTTTCAAAAGTTGAAGTCCTTTATCAATAAATATTTTGTAGGTGTCTTTCACTTGTTTTGTGGAATGAGGATAGTTCTCGCCAAGCCACGCAGCTTCTGTATCAATATTCGCACCCCAAGGCGGATTGCCAACGATTACATCGAAACCGCCTTTACTCATAATTTCCTCAAATTCTTTCTTCCAAGAAAACGCCTTTATTCCAGCAACGGCCTCATCATCAATCAAACTATTTCCGCACTTGATATTATCTCTGAGAGTTACCAATTTTTCGCCTTTATGCGCTGTCTTGAGCCATAGTGAAAGCTTCGTAATTTCCACGCTCTCTTGATTTAAGTCCACTCCGTAGATGTTGTTTTTTAGTAAGCTCCTAATCAACTCTTCTGACTCAAAGAGGGTCGTTTGCACGCCCTGCAAATCTGCAATAATGCTCGCTACTCGCTTATTTTCCGCGAGTAAGTAATCAAAGACCTTCACAAGAAATGCGCCGCTTCCACAAGCGGGATCAAGCACTTTAATGCTTTGCAGAAAAAGGCGATATTCACTGTATGCAACTACCGCACGCTTGTTGTAGTTTTCATCATTAATACCTTCCTTGAGCTTGTTTCTCTCTAGAATCTTTTGTTCTTCCTTCTGCAAATACGCTCCAAGCGTGTTCTTCACGATATAATCCACGATATAATCAGGCGTGTAGAAGATGGCATCTTTCTTCCTCTTGGAAATCGTCTGATCCATCTCTTCGGGGCTTGCGACTTTTTTTAGTTGTTCAATGTCACTGATGGACTGTTCAAAGATATGACCAAGGATGTTGACGCTCAGGTCTTCCGCAAAGTCATATTTTCCAAAATCGACAAATTTTCTGCATATTTCATCGCCAATCTTGAGGTCATTGAGTGGTGTATCTTCCTTGAAAAGTTCGCCGTTGTAGCCGTTTGGAATGCCGAGCTTGTCACTTCCTTTATCAATGGCGATAAAGAAGTCTTTCATGGTATTCCAAATAGGTGGCGGCAAGGGGCTATTTTGACCGTACTGAATGACCTCTAGAAGCTTGTTTTCTGGTAGCAATCCCAAATCTTCACAGAAACAAACGAAAACGATGCGATCAATAATTTTTTGCGCCTTCTCAACTGCGATAGGAAACGAATCTCGTTTAATAGAATTGTTAGCCACAATATTGTGAATCAGTTGCTGTCTCAATTTCCGATATTCCTTGTAGAAGGCCTTGCTGATTTCCTCCTGTTCAATACGAATTTCTGCAAGAATTTTCTCAGTATGCGGGACGCCCTGTTTCGTCACGAAATTCTCAGCGTTCAGAAGGTAATAGAACTTCTTGAAAACGAAATAGTCATCTTTATCGCTTACAAGGTCGTCCAACGTGAACTGCTCAAAGTCCAACTGATTATCTTTGTGCAATCGCAACTCGTAGAAGTTCGTTGCGATCACAAAGGAACAATCTTTGAATTGAGGCTTGTACTTGAATGCCTGTTGAACGGGGCTGAGGTTCCCTTCGCGCTGTTGCGACTTATCGAGAGGAGTATTCACGTCCTTGATTTCCACGACCGCCACTACACGCTTTGTGTCGTGCGAGAAATAGCCCAAGATTGCGTCGGGCTTCTGACCGCCCGTTTCTGTGCTGGCCTTTGGATCAATCGTAAACACCTCACTTGGGAACGCTTTGTAGCCGAGGACTTCCACAAAGAAACTTTGATTGAAAGTCTGTTCGCACTGGCTTTCGGTTTTCTTTTTCAGGCTTCCATTTTTGTACGCTTCATGCCAACTCTTCACTATTGCCAGCCTGTTTTCAAAGTCAGGCACTTTGTAGTCCCTGAGTTCTTCCTTGAGCGTCTTATTCTTAAAGAGTTGTGCCATTTACAGCTTTGGAGAGGGTGCGACGATTATAGGTTTCTTAGCCCTAAAACGCCATTCTGATTCTATTCGGACAGAATTCTGATGATTTTCTAATAGACCAATCACCCTAACATCTCGTACAGTTTCTGCCTATGCAGGGCTTCAACTATAAGAAGGCGGTGCAATGTCTCAACTACCTCGCCGAAAAGGGAGGTGGCCATATCAATAAGATGAAGGCAATTAAGCTCTTATGGCTTGCAGACAGATTGCATCTACGTCTCTATGGTCGTCCCGTACTGGATGATCAATATGTTGCCATGAAATTTGGCCCAGTTCAGTCGGGAGTAAAAGACTTGGCTGAGGATAAAATTGAATTCTTGGCCGAGGAAGAAAGTGCATATCGCAATGAGTACCTTACGCTTGAAGGGCATAATGTACTTTCAAAGAAGTCTGCTGATCTTGAAATATTTTCGGATTCTGACCACGAAGTGCTTGATGCAGTTTACAAATCCTTCGGAAAACTAGACCCCTTTACACTAGCTGAACTATCTCATCGCTATCCTGAATGGAAAAAGTTTCAGGAGGAGTTGGAAAATGGGGAAGGCTCTAGGTTCCCAATGGAATTATCTGACTTTTTCAGTGATCCAAATGATGGAAAAACTGATTTCTTTGCTATGAAGGCCGAAGAGTTAGACCTCTCACGTAGTTTGTTTGTCGAACATCAGGCAATGTGTAATGCATGATCGACATACCTTTCGATGTACTGATACAACAAACGTGCGAGGTCGGCGCTGTCTATTACTACAAGAGTGATCATCTCATCAATACGGATGAATCTCATTATTTTGTTGTTCTTGCAAAGACTGATTCGACGTTTCACGTTGTGTGTGCTACGACTCAAATTGAGAAACGGAAGGCCTTTGTTACTCAAAGGAAAATCCCATTAGAAACCCTTGTAGAAATTACTCCAACTAAAGAAAATGGTCTTAAAAAGCTCTCTATGGTTGATTGCAACCGCCTTTTTGAAGAAACCCTGCATTCATTGAAGCGCAAGCATGAACAACAACCCATCTTATTGCGTGGCTGTATGAACAAGGAAACAGTGGCACTACTCATCAATGGTGTAATGGCAAGTCCTCTTGTTGAACGTGAAAAAAAGAGGATTTTCACTTGATGAAATGCCCAAAGATACTCAGCAGCGTTGGTATGCTAACCGCCACGATTGTCGCCCAAGCCATTTTTCTAGTCTCGATCAATAAGCCTTTTTGAAGTTTGTAATCAAGAATGGATTTAACAGAAAAAGTAAATGAGCTATCAGGTGTGCCGTTCCCTAAAAGTCCGGCAAGTTCTTCGGGGGATTTTTGCAGAAGCTTCTTAAAATCTTCGGGCAACATAGTGGACATAGAATGTAAGGGGAAAAGGATGACTCTATTTTCCGCCTGAAAACAATCCCAAGCTAGGAAGCGCACTTCCTATACACTGTGACTGCTAAGCCCACCCGTCCCTAGCCATAAGCTACGGCGGGGTTTTTTGTGGTTGCGGCAAAATCGAAGACTTCTGAGAGGAACCGCAATTCGTGGTTTAAATACAGAATGTCCTGTTTCCAATCCGTTCGCATGTGTTCAAGGAAGGGGAGCCAATAAATGAGAAATGCTATAAGCAAGGCGCTTATCTCCTGAATTCCACGCCATTTTTCAAAACCCCTTCCACCACCACCGCCCCAGCGGCGATAACGATGGAGATGACGGTAGTAATGATGCCCAACATGACCGCGCCCGCGGGATCATCTTCGCCGTACGCAGCGATCATGAGAAAGGCATCTGCCGCAACAATCGCCCCTGCAGTGATGAGCATGCAGTATTGTACTGTTCGCAAAGCGTTCATAGCAGCCGGCGAGAACACCGTATTGCCTCGTACGTATCCCAGCACCTTGAATGCCTGGAAAAGCGTCACGAAAATCGGGATGGATCCTATGTACACGTACGTCAGGAACGGATCTTTGAAGTAGATCGCAAAAAGCGTGGCGTTCGTATTCCTGCCTTCGAGGTGGGGTTCCCAAAGCAACGCGGCAAGCGTGCCGATGGCGATGAGGACAACGACGACCTGTAAGAATACCGTTGAAGCACGTTTGGTGAATGGTTCGTTCATCATAAAAAGGAATAGAAGCGTACTATCCGAATAAAAAAATAACTAGCTTCTCTCAAAATCGATTGTTTTACTCCCTATCACTGTCTTGTGCCTCGCTTTGCGGCATTCCTTCCGGATACCCCTCATACACCGGTGATGGATACCCTTCCGGAGGACGGCTGTCGCCCTGCGGCATCTCCCGATACATCATCGAGGGATCGAATCCTTCCGGGGGTGGGCTCTGGTGATCTCCCTGCGGATACTGGGGATACTGCTGCGGAGCTCCGTAGCCGTGCGGCGGTTGCCCGTAACCCTGCATGCCCGGAGGCTGACCACGGAACTGTGAAGGGTCGAAACCGTTCGGAGGACCTTGGTGATAGTCACCATTCATGCCCGGAGGCTGACCGCGGAACTCGTAGCCGCTCGGAGGACCCTGGTGACTGGAACCGCCGTTCATGCCCGGCGGCGGACCCATGTTGTCCATGTCCATGTCTTCCATCCCTTCGCTCATGAGCTCCTGGATCCGCATGCCCACTTCATATTTCCCGGCGGCCTCCATGGCGGCCTCCATCGGGGGGCGCATGCGCTGATCGATCGTGCTCATGACTTCACCAAGTTCCATGCAGCTCTCCATCTGCCCTTCGCTACACGGACCTTTTAACCTGCCTAAGGCTTCCACCGCCTCATTGGCGGCGGCGCGGGCATCCGGATCCACAGCAATCCCTTCTTCTTCAAAGATCGCGATCACTTGCGGCAACTTCGGAATCATCTTCTCCATCATCGCAAGTACCTTGCTCATATCTGGCGAGCCGAAGCCCTGACCCATGTGTCCGTCTGCACCGCCGCCTGAGCTCTGCACGGTTTGCATGATCCGCTCGAGCCGCATACGAATCTGCTCCCGCGTGTCTTCCGCAGGAGTTTGCCCTGTGCTCTGCTGCCGGAGCACGGCGCTCAAATACGTGATCGTTTCCTGGATCTGCGTCATCGCTGCGGGGTTTCCCTGCATGTGGCTCATCATGGCGCTGAGGCGCTCCAGTGCTTCGCTCACGACGCCTGTGAGGTCAGTACTCTGAAATTCTGACTGTCCGAACCGCTCCTCCATGTGCTCCTGCATGTTTGCATCGGAAGCGGGTGCATAGCCGAACGCATCGCTGTCGCCTGGTTCTGTTTCCTGGATGCCGAAGTGGCTGCTCTGGTCGGGGTCGCATTCCTGCCGATTGTCCGTAACGCTGCCGTCACTGCGGAAGCACACGCGGTGTTCCTCTCCCATCGCTTCGCCCTGCATCTCGGCATGAGACTCCGACGCTTCAAAAAGCTGCTCCTTGGCACGCTCCTTCATCACCTCGAAATCGGGAATGTCTTCGCCGGAGTCGAGTGCGCGTTCGATCTGCTGCTCGATGATGCGGCCCACTTCCTCCTGCTGCCTACTCTGCTCCTGGAGCTGGTCGCGCTGTTCCTGCCGGATGCGCTGAGGTTTCTCCACTCTGTGAAGTGTTCCTTCCTCGGACTCCGATGAGGGCGATTCCTCTACGGATTCGGATGCTTCTGCGGCAGAATCATCCGCGGGCACAGACTCTTCCGACGGTTGTGTCGGCGCCTGATCTTCTATGATCTGCGCGACGAGCGCGGAGGTAGAGAGGGCGGCATATCCGGCGAGTACCAGCGCAAGTACCGGGCTTTTGAGCATCATGTTCTTCTGCATAAGAGAGTGTTGGTATTTCACTCTATAATATACCAAATCGTCGTTTTGAGCAATACGAAAGAATTCGCACACTGAGCGGTTTTGTTACCATGGCGTCCATGCGCTCGATTCTCACACTGGCTGTCGCTTGGATGTCACTCCTGGGCATTGCGTCTCCCGCCTCTGCATTCTTCGAAGCATTTTCCACCCTCTCCGACGAGCTCAAGGCGATCGAACAGAGTTCGCCCGAAGGGCTCGGCAATCTCCTGGAGAAGCTTGATGCCACTTCTACGACGAAATTTGGCGACGTGCGATCCACCGATTGGTTCTATCGTTATGTGTTCTCGGTCGCGCGTTGGGGAATTGCCTCAGGGTACAAAAATGCGGCAGGGCAGCCCACCGGCATTTTTGGTCCCGGTAATACCGTCACAGTTGCGGAAATTTTGAAGATGGCGCTGAAGTCGGCACAAGTGGATGAGACACAATGCCGGGGTACTCCGTGGTTTGCACAAGGGGAGAAGCACTGGGCGAGGGCTTACGTGCTCTGTGCGCAGGAACGCAATATGCGGTTGATCCAGTCCGCTCCCGATCTCAATCGTCCGGCACGGCGCGCGGAAGTGTTGAGCGTCATCTTCGATGCCTTCGGCGACGAGCCTCCGCCGCTCTTCTCGCCGTTCAAAGACACCGTCAATCATCCGCTGGAATCCGATATCGCCTACGCCGCCGCGCTCAAAATGGTCTCGGGTGACAAGGACGCAGCCGGCAATCCCCTTGGCACCTTCCGCCCCAATGATCCTATTGTCCGCGCAGAAGCAGCAAAAATCATCTATGAACGTTTGCGTGTCGAAGTGATGGGAAAGGAGTAAGTTTCAGCAAAAAAATCCTCACGGCGCCCCCACAGTCACATTCGCCGGTGCAGGCCGCTCTTCATTCGGAACGATGGTGACCTTGAGGGTATTCAAATCGACAGTATCGCCGTTGCTGAACACATCTATAGAAGGCTTCTCCGCTCCAGAAGGATGCACGCATATGCGCATATTGCCAGCCCCAAAGACTCGCCCGCGAGTTCCTTGAATAATCAATGCAGTGTCTGCATCAAGACCAAATCCCACGCACCCCGGACGCGACTTCACAACTCCGAGCAAGCGCGGCAAGCGCCCTCGATCGAGGTGCATGTCAAAGATTCCCCCCTTCACCATTCCAATGCCAGTACCCATTTCCGCGGGATCACCACCGAGGATCGATTCTACACTCACAAGAGCAGCCCCAGCAGATGTAGCGGCAAACACGCCTCCACGATGTACGACATCATGGAGCTCTTGTTCAAGCAGTGTGCCGCCATACGCATTAACCCACCGACGCTGATCGCCGCCGGCAACCCAGACACCCACTGCCCTCCGTATCGGCTCGGTGAATGCTGATGTATTTGCCGTATCGCGACTGCGGGTGTGCAATTTTTCCAGAGAAGCCGGACGTTTCTTCGGTCGGAAGAAATAATCCGCATTCATATTTTCAGCAGTTTCGCTGGCAGTAGGAATGACGACGACGCCTGCCTCTTCTCCTCCGGTACGTTCTACAAGCTCCAGAAAAAGGTCTTCGATTTCCGTAGGGTAGCTGCCGTCCGGTAAACGATTGCTGCCACCGACGATCACGATCGTTCCTGTCTTTTTGGCACCGGAAGTTACAAGTGCGGATGGAATCGGTTCGTCGGCATGCACATGACGCAAAAACCGCCCCATGATGACACTCGCCAAAAGACCGTGGCACATCTCCCGTCTCGTCAGCAGTGGAGATCCTCCTCGCGATGCAGAATATTCCGGAGGCATGCGAGCCTCAGATGGAAGAGTCGCCTTGTTTCTGATCTCCACCATGTGAACAAAGAATGGAAGTGAATGCTATTGCTGTCAAGAAGCGCAACAATGGACGCTCTTAACGAACACCCACACCATCTCCTGATACTCTAGGCATGGTATGAACTTTGACGTCGTCGTCATCGGCGGAGGACCTGCGGGCATGATGGCTGCAGCGAGAGCCGGAGAGCTTGGCGCACGTGTGCTTCTTCTGGAAAAAAATCCTACACTTGGCAAGAAGCTTCTCATCACGGGTGGCGGGCGATGCAATATCCTTCATGCAGAATTCGACGCACACAGGCTCATAGCCAAGTACGGGAAAAGGGGACAAGCACTCCACTCCACGTTCGCACAGTTCGGCGCACAGGAAGCCTGGGATTTCTTTGAGTCACGGGGACTGAAACTGAAAATCGAAGCCGACCAACGGGCATTTCCAAAAAGCGACAAAGCCGCAAATGTTCTGGATGTTTTGGTACGTGCACTCAAGAAAAACAATGTCACTATACAAACAGACTGCACGGTGAAACGCATCGAAAGTGATGGATCATTGATCAAAAAAGTTATACATACTTCAGGGCAAATTACAGCGAAGAACTTTATTCTGGCAACTGGAGGAAAATCACGACCGGAGACAGGATCTACCGGAGACGGCTTTGCATGGTTACGGGAACTTGGTCACAAGATTACAGAGCCCTCTGCAGCACTGGTTCCGGTCATCATCAGCAATGCATGGGCGAAGGATCTTGCAGGGATCAGCCTGCAGGGTGTGAAGCTGACTCTATGGCAGGAACATACGCGCCATGAATCACACACAGGAAAAATGCTCTTTACGGGTACAGGCCTCAGCGGCCCCTTGGTTCTCAATATGAGTAAGAGAATTGGAGAACTCCTCGAAGAAGGACCCGTGACCGTTGCCCTTGATCTCTTTCCGTCACTCGACGGCGGCGCGCTCGACCGCAAGCTCGTGGAAATATTTGGACAATCCAAAAATAAGCTTATCAAGAATCATATCGGACTGATTACCAAACCGCGCCTTGCACATGCGATCCTGCTGCTTGCGGGGATCGACCCGGCGACTCCCCTTCACCAACTTACGCGCAGTCACCGCCTGGCATTTGGCAAAATTCTCAAACATCTGCCTATGAACATCACCGGACTTCTGGGAACAGACAAAGCTGTCGTTACGGGCGGGGGCATCGATCTCAAAGAATTGGACTTTAAAACAATGCGCTCCAAAAAATATACCAATCTCTATCTCACGGGAGACATTTTAGATTTTGACCGACCCTCTGGGGGATTCAGTCTCCAAATCTGCTGGTCAACGGGATTCGTGGCGGGATCCAGCGCTGCTGCATAACACCCTCACGCAACCTTCGTAGCTCCTCCATCCCCTGGCCCCTTCCTCCACGGGAGGAAGGGGGAGCCCGCTTTAAGAAATAGGTAAAAAAATCGTCGGTCGCGTCCGGGATGATGCCGTCATGCATGCAGCGAGCGCAGCGCAGAAAACGCGCTGTCTGACGAACGAGCCTCAGCGAGTGAGGAGTTCGCGCTTTTCGCCTTGCGAACTGTTGATGCGTAGGCGACTTTTCCACCTGCGACCGCAAGTTTCTTTGCGGTACTTTCTTTGCGCCCAAAGAAAGTACCAACCTATCAGAAGCAACCGATGATATTCTCGAGAAGCAGCGCGCAGGAAGGATTCTGCGCTGGGATGGATGTTTCACGAACACAGAGACTCCCTCTCCTTGACCCTAAATCCCCCTCTTCTTCACATAAACCTTCACGCTCTTCCCTGACTCCTGCACTCGCTGCCTCTGCCTCTTGCTTGCTGCGGGATCTTTCACGGGTGTACGGGAAGTGCGGATAGTTTTCCCGACTTCTGCACCAGGCAGACAAGCCTTACTCTTGGCATCTTTATGAAAACTCCCACGGCACCGGCAACCACCGGCTCCCGTCGCCTCTGCTCCTTGACCGAGACCCCTCACGCATTGCGCATTACTGGCGTTGCCCGATCGCTGGGGATTGAAGGGATCATATGGTTCTGCCGAGGATGAAGAGTATGCAGAATTTGTCTGCTTGATCTGAGGTGTATACCCGAATGTGGAATCGTTTGCGTATTCCAGACCTTTAATAATGACGGAAACAGGAACGAAGAGTCCGGTGATGTATTTCCCATCGCGATTGACGGCCTTTGCCACGGCCACACCGATCACAAGATCATCATGCACAACGGGTCCGCCAGAATTTCCAAAATGGATGTAGGCATCAGTCTGCAGCCACGGGCCTGATGTACTCCCCGTAACTGCACCGGTCGTCGTGGAGAGAAAAAGGGATTCGGAGATTGTGCCACGATTGGGGTACCCGATGATAGAAACGGTTTCCCCCGTCGCAGGATCACGATCGGCAAACTGTACCACGCCGTGCGGACACGGAAGATATACGCGGATGTAGGCAACATCATCTTCGAGATTGATCTTTACATCTGCCTTGGCGATGTCTTTGTAGCAGTCCAAATCGACTGTTTCATTGGCTTCTGTCGCAAAAATGCGATAGCTGCGCCCTCCTTCAATCACGTGCTTATTGGTGATGACGATCCCCTCATCGACGAAAAACCCCGAACCCCACCCCACAAAATATCCGTCGCGGTCGTAATTGGCGATGAACACCGTCGAAGTCTTCGTATTGGCATTGAGGCTGGAAGCCTCGAGTATTGGCACGGCTTGGAATGAGAATACAACCGCACACAATAGAGCCATCAAAAGCTTCAGGCGCATGGGAAAATATTCGCAGATTTCAACGAAAATCACCAGAGACAAGTCAAACAATTTCAACATGAACGAAGCTTTCTTCTGATCGGCTGCAAAGAAAAACTGGCGTAGAATCTCCGCATGCATTCTTCATTCCTCGATCATTGTAAGCCCATCACCATGGCGGATAAACCGCTCTTTGACCACTATCTGAAGACCCATCCACCAACGATCTCGGAGCTGACATTTACCAATATATTCGCGTGGGCGGAAGTGAAGCATCATCTGTACTACGAATGCGATAAACACTTGCTCGTGACGTACCGCGACGAAAAAAGCATTCTGCATCTTCTGCCGCCAATAGGACCAAACCCCGCACACATCATGGAGCAACCCCTGATGGGCTGCCGGCATTACCGGTGGTCACGGATTTCCGAACATCTTGCCCATACGACAAAGCTCGGCGTTCACCCTGTCTACGATCGCAAGAATAGTGACTATGTCTATCCAATCGCCGATCTCCGTTTACTCGAAGGAAAGAAATACGATGGAAAACGAAACTTCATCCGGCGCTGCGGAAAGTTGGGCACGCAGGCTCGACTACTTACTGCACACGATGCCGCTGCATGCCTTCGTATTCAGGAGCAATGGCTTGAGAATCAAAAAGGCAATCTTTCCGCGCGTGATGAGAGTACGGCACTCATGAAAACGCTCGAACATTATTCAGATCTTGGTGTACAGGGTATTGCCGCCATCGTGGATGACAGACTTGTAGGATTTGCCATTGGTGAACCGCTCAACAAGACGACATTCGTCGAGCACTTCGAAAAAGGACTACCCGAAGTCACCGGCATCTATCCGTTTCTTCTACAGGAATTTGCAAAATCGATCCCCGATGCTTTTACCCATCTGAATCGCGAACAGGATTTGGGCATTGAAGGCATCCGGAAAGCGAAAGAGAGCTGGCATCCTGCGTATCTGGAAAGGAAGTACATGCTCAAGATGAGCGGGGCGTAATGTTGCATGCATTCAAAGAACATCACCGCCGTGAGCGCGGCGCAGTTGTTCTCCTCCGGGATGCATACGAACCTCCCTGTGTGGGTTTTACAGAACGAATGGCGGGAGATCCTTTCCTCGCTGTCTTCTCTAAAGAACGCGGTAGCGACGAGTGGCTATTGATGATGGCACCAACTTCCGCAGCTGCCCGGCGCGGTGATTCGATTGCCTCTACCTTTCGCATGGAAGGATCGAGAATTTTGCCACGAGATGAGTATTCTGGAACAAATACAGGAGGTGCGGTTACCGCCGCGGCATGCCCCGATGCGCCTCCATTGCCACCCCCATCACCACCGGATGTACTCTCACGTATTCCTTCGCGCCTCCGGTCGACGGCATTGCGGCTTGATCCTCCTGTCGATGCTGCCACTGTGGTAAAGTTCCACGTCGTGGCTACGGTAACAGCAGCCGCATGGTTGCCCGTCGTGTCTTTGAAGGCATTTGCCGTCCAATTGATGTAATATGCAGTATTGTTGTCGAGTGTAATGGAGGGATCCAACGTCAGCTGCGTAGAACCATTACCGGAAAGGAGAGCACCAGAAAGCGTGATAGTTTCAACTGTGGAACTGTCGCTCTCTTTTTTGATGATGAGAGTGCCAGTGCCAGCGCGCGTCGTCTCGTTAAAGGTGATGACAAGGTTCTCAGTTATAGAAACGCTGGTGGCGTTATCTGCTGGAGAGAATGTCGATGTTGTGGGCGCGGTAACATCGCCGGTCGTGAAGTTCCATGTCGTAGTCGATGTAACGGCAGAGACATGATTGCCAGCGGCATCCTTGAAGGCATTCGCCGTCCAGTTGATGTAATAGGATGTTGATTCCGTGAGCGTAGTGGAGGGATTCAGTGTCAGCTGCGTGGAACCATTGCCAGAGAGCAGTGCTCCTGAAACGGTAAGGGTTTCCACCGTTGAACTGTCACTGGATTTCTTGATGGTGAGGGTGCCAGTGCCCGCTGAACCAGGTGATATTATCGGTATTGTTATTGTTGCCAGTCACAGCGATATCGAGGCTGTTATCCTTATCGATTTCAAAAATGACAGTTTTGTAGACGGCTTCAAAATCACCATCAAGTGTTCTTTTGGTAAAGCTTTCAGAACCGTCATTGTCGTACCAGACGAGATCATTGGCGAATTGCCCGGCTGCTGCGACATCGAGATCGCCGTCCGCATCGAGGTCCCCCGTCGTGACATCCGAAGCACCATCAAGATCCCCATCGATGGTGGCTTTCGTGAAACTCTCGGAACCGTTATTCGAGTACCAGACAACGTCGTCTGCGAGCCTTCCTGTCGCAAGGATGTCCTTGTCTCCGTCCTCGTCAAGATCGACCGCAAATACAGAATGTGTCTGATCCAGATTGCCGTCGACGGTGGCCTTGGTGAATGTCGGATTGTTCGCGCCATTACTGGTAAAAAGCAAAACATCATATGCACCGAAATCTGCAACGACAATATCCAAATCGCTATCGTCATCGATGTCATAGACAAAGACATCCCATACGGAATTCAATGCGGTATCGATATTGACTCTCGTGAAACTGCCCGTTCCGGAATTCTCCCACCAGGCAAGATCTCCTACGGAATATTCGCCCGTTACCAGATCGACATCGCCATCACCATCAATATCACCTGAATGCACCGCCGTGCAGTCACCGAGCGTATTGATTTCATACTTCGTGAAGCTCTCCGCTCCATCATTTTTGTACCACGCCAGTCGATCTCCACTATCTGCGGAACAGGAAGCGACATCCAGTCCTCCGCTATTGTCGATATTCGCTCCAATGACGGAGTACGGATCTGTGAATGATCCGTCGATTGTCACCTCAGTGAAACTTTGGGAACCGTTGTTGCGAAACCAGCTCACGTCATTTTTGACATCGGAAACCGCGAGAAAATCGATATCGCCGTCCTCATCCAGGTCATACGGTCGGATATCCTTGGCTTGATCGTAATTGGAATCGCCGACTGAATTTGTTGTGAATGTTACCGCTGCTGCAAGTACAAGAAGGGGAACGACGATGCACAGAATGCAAGCGGTACACCGCACATATCGCTTCAATCGGGACAATGATGTTGAGAAGTAGTAAGTAAGTATGGCGCAAAAGATACCAGAGGAAACTGTGCAGACCAACGAAATTATAGATCGTGAGACCGCGATGGACTATTCTTTCCCCATGCGCTTGCACCGCTTCTTCGTCGACGCAGATCTCTCTCGCTCTTCCCTGAAGATAACTGATCCCGAGCTACTGCACCAGTGGTCCAAAGTCTTACGTCTGCAAGAGGAAGACCGTGTCACCCTCTGTGATGGCAATGCGATGGAAGCAATCGGCACTCTGCAATCCATCGATCACGATCATGCAACGGTAGCATTGGCATCACTCACACCGGTCGCAGCAGAACCAAAAAAGTATGTCACACTCTACTGCTCTATCCTCAAGCGCGAGAATTTCGAGTGGATCGTGCAGAAATGCATCGAAATCGGTGTGAAAGTGATTGTGCCGATCATCACAGCACGCACGATCAAAACAGGATTAAAAATCGATCGCCTCCGTACGATTGCCAAGGAAGCTGCAGAACAATCGGGACGCGGAATAATTCCAAAAATTTCTGAACCGATTGATTTTATATCAGCCCTATCAGAAGCCAAAAATTCCACGAATATCTTTTTCCATACTGCTGCAGATGCATTGCCTACGCCCAACCCCCTACCCCCTACGCCTTATCTCAATATCTGGATCGGCCCTGAAGGCGGGTGGACGGAGAAAGAAGTGCAGGAAGCGACAAACAATGGATTTCACATAGCATCGCTGGGAATGCTCACATTGAGAGCGGAGACGGCGGCGGTGATAGGTTCATACCGTGCCGTAGAGGGCATACTGTAAAAAGACCTCAATCAAAGCTTTTGGTGGGATTTTTCTGGCATACTTTCAGGCCATGCCCCTCACCACCCGCACCTTCGAAGAACTCCGCAAGAGCAATACAGATGCCCTTGAGCGCGCCCATTACACGCCAAATCTGGAGATCGAAAAGCTGAGGAAGAGACGCCGCGAACGCATCCAGAACCTTCTCGAACAAGGGAAATACATCGAGCAGCTCGCATCGGTGGATGACCAGAAAATAGCATCAGGTATCGAAAGAAATGGCAAAGAGGTGATGCAGATTTCCACAATCCAAGACGATAAGCACTTCAAACGATTCGAGAACCAAGATCTGCACAACTACATCTGGAATGTCCTTCCTGATGGCATCTTCAAGCGTTTTCAAGAGCTCTACTGCCGACCGGAGCATCTCATTGTCCCTCGGTATCATATCAACCCCAATGGATACGTGACCTTCGAAGTTGATGTGCGATCGCTTTCCTTGGATTTATGTCTGGTGAGTCCAGATCTGATCAAAGACGAATTCGCTCAAAACACGAAACTATGCGAGTTCACGGAAGATGACAATCCCCTGAAACGCCTGGAAAAGAAGCGCGCAGCTATCCCGAAACTCAAGAGCCTGTTCGCTGCAGCGCAACCCTTACAAAAAGGACATCATCGCTTCTTTGTTATAAAAGAACCCGGGAATGAGAAATCACACGATACTATTCTGGAGCCAGAGATCGCCGGAACACTTCTGCATATACGTAATGGAAGGGGTGAGGATGCACAGAATAAAAAGAAGAGTGGACCAAACATCCATCCTCTGCGGAGACGAACCGTCCAACACTTTAAAAGTGCATACAGTGCCTTGCGAAAACCCTCACACCAGACAAAAAATCATGACCGCGAACTCCTCCAACTCACCCGATTACAGGTCGAAACGGAGGACCTGCGCAGACAATGCGGCACGTGGAAAAAGACGACGCCGATCACAGAGAAAACCCGTATACGTGATGCCGGCAACAGTATTCTCGCAACAGCGGAGGACATCCTGCAGGACTGCAAGGACATAGATAAGGTGAAAGCAGCGGAAAAATTCGCAAAAGTGAGACCTCTGCTGGAAAGCAGTAATCCTTCCGCAGCAATGACCACACTTCTTTCAGGAATAGGGCTACTGCAGGAACGTCTTACGAAGATGCATCCCATTTCCGGATTTAACGAGCAGGATAGGATGACACTGATGCACGCAGTCGCTAAGCAAGAACTCATCATGCGTACGTATCGGAAACGCCTGGCGATTGGCACCGCCTCATTTGACAAAGTATCGCTTCCTCCAAACGTATCGGCAATGGGCATCGACCCCGAAGCCCTTCTGCAGATCTCTCTGCAACCGCTAGCGACCTTTGCCGGGCGCATGCAGAAGAAACAAGTGGTGCTTGATGCCGCCTTGACGGAAGGAAATCGAGAACATGCATCACGCACGGCAGTAGAAATGCATATCATCGGAAAATTACAGGGTCTCCGGAGCTGCATCGACACTATACAGCTGAGCATTGCCGGGAACTGTGCGATTCCAGTAGAGGATATTGAAAAATTTGTGCAGTATTTCACGCAGAGGCAATTACTGCCGCAAATCATTGTTCCGGAGTACGAGCAAGTATTTGAGAAACATCGTATAGATCTTTCTGGCATACAGGTCTACATCGATCAGCAAATCGATGTGCAACCGCGAGAAGAAATGTATGGGCAACTCAAAAAATATCTGGATAGCCTCGCTATTGAGGATAGCGTACGAGCACTACCTTAATGCGATCTCCCGGCTCCCGATATTCACCCGGCATCGCTTTAGCGAAGTGGGGTTGACATTCCCCCTCTCTCCCGTACCCTTCCTACGCAATTTCGCAGAGTATTTCGCTCTGTGAGTCATTCTAACGATTTTCTTTCCCCATTCTTCCCATGTCCGCTTCTCTTGAGATCTTCGCTCCCATTATCGCCATCCTGGGTCTCCTCTGGAGCCTCGTTTTCTGGAAGGAAGTGAATGCTGCCGGTAACGGCACACCTGCCATGCAAAAGGTTGCTGCCGCCATTTCCAAAGGTGCCAATGCCTTCGTGAAGCGCCAGTATAAGACCATTACGTGGCTTGCTGTAATCGTCGGCGCATCCATCACCATCATCTACGGAGTAGCGGGGGGAGCTGATGGTTGGGTGAAAGGCTACGAAGTCGGAGGATCATTTCTCCTCGGAGCGCTCTTTTCCGGGCTCAGCGGCATCGTCTCGATGATCGTTGCCACGCGAGCAAACTTAAAGACTGCCGATGCTTCAAAACACGGACTCAATGCAGCGTTGCGCATGGCACTGCGCAGCGGCACAGTCTCCGCAATCGTCATCACGGCGTTGTCTCTTCTCGGCATTTCCGGACTGTATCTTCTCTATAAGTTCGGTCTGCACAGACCACCGGAGACCATCCCGACCCTCATCATCGGCTACGGATTCGGCGCGAGCTTTGTAGCCCTCTTTGCTCAGCTCGGCGGAGGCATCTACACGAAGGCAGCCGATGTAGGAGCGGATCTTGTGGGAAAAATCGAAGCGGGAATTCCCGAGGATGACCCCAGAAATCCGGCGGTCATCGCAGACCTCGTCGGCGATAACGTCGGTGATTGCGCAGGACGCGGCGCGGATCTTTTTGAATCCATCTCTGCAGAAAATATCGGAGCGATGGTCTTGGGCGTTGCCCTCTACCCGGTCTTCGGCATCAAAGGCATTCTCTTTCCGTTGATCTTCCGCGCACTCGGACTCGTGGCATCCATCATCGGTGTGTACACCGTAAAAGCAAAACCAGGTGAATCGCCGATGAAAGCGATGACGCGCGGTTTTTGGATCACCGCCATCATCACCACCATCATGCTCTACGTCTGCTCGGCGCTGATGCTCAGTAACGTTCCGGCAGCATCCGCTCTTGAGGCACTCCTGCATGTTTCCAAGGCGAACTCCGCGGTGTGGTTCTTCCTTGCGGGAGTCGCAGGCGTGCTCACCAGTGTCGCCTTCGTCTATATCACGGACTACTATACAAGCAAAGATCATCGCCCTGTGCAGGCAATTGCACAGGCAAGTACAACGGGACATGCCACGAATATCATCGCCGGAACGGCAGTAGGCATGGAATCCACAGCGCTCTCGGTGCTCGCGGTCTGTGCAGCGCTCTACGCTTCCTACTGGTGCGGAGGACAGACAGGACTGGAGCACGGTGGTCTCTACGGTACAGCCGTCGCCACGATGGGCATGCTTGCAGTCGTCGGATACGTTCTGGCGATGGACATGTTCGGACCGATTACGGATAACGCCGGAGGCATCGTGGAAATGAGCAAGGCACCGGAGGACATGCGCCTTGTGACTGACGAGCTCGACTCCTGTGGAAACACAACGAAAGCGCTTACGAAAGGCTATGCCGTAGGCTCCGCAGCTCTCGCCGCCTTCCTACTCTTCTCTGCATTCATGGAAGAAGCGCACATCACCGTGGTGGATCTTGCAAAAGTGGAAGTCTTCATCGGTGCCTTCCTCGGCGCGATGGTCGTCTTCTTCTTCACATCACTCGCCATCCGCGCCGTCGGCCGCGCTGCAGGGGTAATCGTTGAAGAAGTACGCCATCAGTTCAAAACGAAATCCGGCCTCATGGACGGCTCACAGGAGCCCGACTACGCCGCCTGTGTGGATATCGCCACGCGCGCAGCACTCAAAGAAATGATCCTCCCTGGTCTCGTTGCCATTATCGCCCCGATCCTCGTTGGCCTCATTTTCCGCGCCGAAGCGGTAGCGGGACTGCTCATGGTCGGCACCATCGTGGGAGTGCTCCTCGCCGCGTACATGAATAACGCTGGAGGTGCTTGGGACAATGCCAAGAAATTTATCGAGAGCGGTGCCCACGGCGGAAAGCGCAGCCCAGCACATCAGGCAGCCGTCACCGGAGACACCGTGGGAGATCCTTTCAAGGACACCGCAGGACCTTCGTTGCATGTGCTGATCAAGCTATTTTCCACGCTGACGTTAGCCTTAGCTGCACTCTTCATATAAGTCTTTCTTCATAATGGTGAACCCCGCGAAGCTCCTCTCCTCAGAGAGGAGCGTAGTGGGGTCGACGCTGACACTAGCACTCGCAGCCCTCTTTATCTGATTCAATGGAACGCGCAGCGGAAGATACGATCCTCCGCTGTGTTTTTTGATTCCGGACGCTTGACATAAAAAAATTAATGCTTAAAATAGAATTACTTTCTTTCTCCATCACTATGGTCAACACAGCACACCCCCCGTCTTCCTTAATCCCTGGCCTGGCATTGCACAAAGACGGCAGGGCCAGCGCTGAAAAAGATGGTGTGAAGTATGACTGGAGCATCCCGGCGGAAATTCGTGACAGCCTTGCCAATTCGATGCGATCCAATCGGACATCGAAAGGATCGGATCAAACAGTCGTCGTGGAGGCTCAATAAGTTTGACGCAGAGCTATGCCTTGAGGAAAGACGACATTTCCACCCCTTCATGCTTCAGCAGCCATTCTTTCCTATCACTTCCAGAAGCATATTCCCCGATCCCGCCCGTTGCCGGAAGCACACGATGACACGGCACGATGATCGCCAGCGGATTATCGCCAACCGCCGTTCCTACGGCTCTCGCAGCTCCGGGATGACCAATCTCTTTGGCAAGTTGTCCGTAGGTTACCGTTTGACCAAAAGGAATTTCGAGTAATGCATCCCACACGCGCTTTGCTCTAAAAATGGGAAAAGGTTGGAATCTTCTGTGGTCTCCTCTACACCAAATGTCACAGCCAAAATTCCGCGCGGCGTTCCACGGATGGAAAGACGACCAAGAGACGTCTCGAAACTGACGGTGCTGCATTCGGTGATCATGGAAGAGAATTGTAGAACACCTGATAGACAGATACACATCTATTCATCATCGTCACAATGGTTGACCTTCGCCAATGCGGCCATGGCACTTAGATCTTCTTCATCCACCATTAAGTAGATGCACTTCTGTCGTGCCCGATCCAGTCGGGTTATCACAGAAACGGAGAGTGTCTTTCCTTCCGCCAGACGCCGCTCTGTCTGCCGGTACAAATGAAACAATACCGATGCCTCCGGCTTAAGGGGGATACTCTCCGTGCCTTCCCCCTGAGATCGGGATCGATATTCGGCTAGCGTAGGTAAGCGCCTGAACCGTACAGATTCGGGGGACGACATTGCATCTATTGTAGCAGCAATGCCTCTCTGTTCCATGATGGCAAAGAACGTCTTTTATGGCTTATTTAAGCCAAAAAGTATCTATACCAATATTTAACCGCTTCCGACGCCCTCCCACCTGCACCCATTGAATGTTTTGCTGTGTACATGCGCCATCCCCTCCTCGCGACCGCCGCCTTCACCGCTCTCCTCGTTGCCCATATCGCAACCGTCCTCTCGATTGCCACGCACTCCGCTCCCTTCCGCGGCTCCCTCCATCCAGCTCCGATTTCTGTTTCCAAATCATAATTCTCCAGCCTTCGTCCGCTGAGGCGTACTACGGCCGGCAAGCGATTCTCCAGAGCATCCGCTGGCTGTTATTGAAATCCTGATGGCCGCAAGTACGTACCTGCCGAGCAATGTCTATGCCGCTGCCGTACTTCATGATGTGATCGAGGATACGGAACTCACCTACGCGGATCTCATCAAAAGCGTCGGAAGGCCGATTGCGACGACCGTGCTCGGACTCTCGCGACCACAGCGGTTGCTCGGGGAAGGGAACCTCACATGGGAGAAGCGGTACCTGAAACAAATGCTTGCCGTGCAAACACTGGAACCCAGCATCCTCCTCATCAAACTCGCAGATCGGATCCACAATCTTGAAACACAAACCGCCCTTGCTCCCGACCGTAGGACACGGCTCCTCGAAACAACGCGCAATCTCTATCTGCCATTTTTTGAATCCGCGCGGAATGTACAACCGCCCTCCCTCCAATTCGCGTATGAAAATCTCCTCGGTCAGCTCAGGAGACTGTGTACGGTACCGGAGAAGCAGTGCGTGACCGAGGCAATGCTTGTTACTGCATAGCTTGCATCCCATGAACCCAAAGCACCCGCCATCACCTAAACGCGACTTTCTTTTTATAGATGAATCGGGTGATCCTGGCACATTCTCGCCATACTACATTCTTGGCCTTCTGCATGTCACCGATCTCTCAATCAAGAATCTTAATCTACATCTCGGGGCAATGCGCTATTTTGGATCGGTAAAACGTGAACTCAAATCTTCACGTATCACGTGCGAACAGCGCGAACAATTGCTTCGCATCCTGCGTGATGCACACGACCATACCTTCGTTCGTGCCAGTGCCATCTATCTCACAAAAAACGAGTATCAAGGTATCTACCTCACAGATCGCCCCGATCAGATACACGACCCCAGTCGCTTTCAGAATTTGATGCTGCGTCGTTTACTGGAACACCACTTCACCGTCTATAAACCACAATCACAGGAAGTGGAACTTATCGTGGATCGTTTTTTCACTAGTGAAACCGTCGAGGGTAGGATGCGCCTGTACCTGAGACACGATAGACATGGGAAACTTCCCTCCTTCTTGCATATAACCCAAGCCGATTCTCGCTACGTTGAACTGCTTCAGATTGCTGATTGGATTGCAGGTGCAGTCAAAGAGCGATTTTTCACCCACAAAGAGCGCGACTTTGCCGACCTCTTCCAGTACATCAGTGCAGCGAAGATCATAAAATGAAAAAGGCCGGTACTCGTACGAGCCCAGCCTCTTCCGTAGCCAGCACTACTATAGCACAAAAAGACCGCTTGCAAACAAATTTGCTCAATCCATTATTTCCCATTCTTCCCCGCCCCCTTCTTTTTCGCCTGCCCCCCCTTCCAGATCTTATCAATATTGATGCGGTAGAGGTTGTTGTAGTACTCCAGCTCATTGGGATCAGCCATCTTGAGCACATCGAGCTCCGGCGCAAACATTTCGCTGTACCGGTCGCGGCGGCGGATTTGCTTGATGGTGCCGCTTTCGTGAATGAGCACCACCGGTGCGCGCTTGATCGTATTGAAGTTATTGGCGAGCACCTGGGCGTACGCACCTACATCCATCGCTGCGAGAATATCGCCCGCTTGGAGTTTGGGCATTTCGATTCCTTTCGTTATAAGATCCCAACAGTCACAGGTGTTGCCCCCCACCGTGACCTTGTGGACACGTGGAGAGAACATTTTGGATGCCGGAAGGATGTCGTAACGAATGTCGCTTTGCACGAGCGCATCCGGAATGAAGTTATAGGTGGAACCGTCGGCAATGATCATGCGGTTGCGATGGTGGATTTCTTTGTTGGCAACCACGTGCATCAGCCCGATACCCGCATGGAGCACAATGGATTTCCCCGGCTCAAAAATAAGCTGGATTGGCATCGTCACACCGCTGCGATCCAGAAGCTGCTGAAAATACTTCGGAAAGGATTTGAGATCTTCCACAGGAAATTCACTTTGATCGCCGATGGCCGCGGGAAATCCCCCTCCAAGAGAAAGGGTTTTAATCGGAACCCTGGAGTCCTGGCATTCGCGAATGATCTTTACGAGGATGCGAGCGGCCGCGCGCAGCGTCCAAG
The DNA here is from genome assembly GCA_007376635.1 of Candidatus Peregrinibacteria bacterium Greene1014_49. Classification (GTDB taxonomy): domain Bacteria; phylum Patescibacteriota; class Gracilibacteria; order Peribacterales; family Peribacteraceae; genus 2-12-FULL-55-11. Next base: position 3,683 of record VMGQ01000015.1, on the reverse strand, counting down.
GGCTAGAGATGTAGCCACCCATAAAGTGAAACCCCCTGAAGTCGATGAAGGGACTTTTTGCCGCAAGTTCCACGACCTCCATCACCTGCTTTACAGGAACTCCGTATTTATTGCCCTTTGTAGAGTAATTGCGGATTTCGATCATGGGATTGACCCGGATCACCGTTCGCACCTGGGTTCGTAACTTCTTTGCGGCATCCGAGATGTTGCGCATATCTTCAATGCTGTCCGCGGTGATGCTCTGGACGCCCATTTTTACTGCGAAATGGAGATCTTGATCGGTCTTGAAGAGATTGGTGTAGGAAAGCTGGCGAGGCTTGAAGTCGGCGAGAAGGCCAAGAATGATCTCCCCGACACTCGCGCAGTCGAGCTCAAAATTCTCCTCACGAGCCATGCGGAGAATCTCAAGATTGCTGTTACATTTTACCGCATACTGCAGCTTGATACCCTCGCCGAATACTTTTTTAAAACGCTGAAAATTACGGCGAATCTTGCTCTCCACCATCACATAGACCGGCGTTCCATACTTCGCAACGATGCGATCGACCGGTACTCCTTCTATGGTCATCATCCCCCGATGATCGACCGAAAGAAAATCCCTCCAGCGGTTCCGAATGTAACGGTTCTCCGCCAGCCTGCGCCGCCTTGAGAAATGGGGAACGTGGGGATGTTCCACCGGAGCTGCGTTCATTGCGTGAGGATTCGCATAGGAAACAGGCGCAAAGTGTACGACAGCTACGGGTGATTGCAAGAATTTTCTTAGGACGAAAATCCTACAAATCCAGCAGCACCGCCGCGATCCACGGGAACGCTACGGTCACATCACTCTGGATGATCTGGTAGTAGCTAGTGGTCGAGAGCTTGTCCCACGTGATTTTCTCTTTTCCGCCGGCTCCCGAGTACGAGCCATAGGACATCGGCGAGGAACCGATTTCGATGAATCCCGCCCAGTCGCGGATCGGCATCTTCTTGTGAAGATGGAGATCGTGCTTGAGTGATGGAACGACACAGATCGGGAAATCCGCAGAGATGCCGCCACCCAACTGGAGGAATGCAATGGGATGATCTTTCGCCTCATCCATGTACCAATCGTACAAAGAAGTGAAATATTCTAATCCGGTCTTCATGAGCATGGGATCAAGCACAATGCTTTTATCTTTTCGGTATTTTCCGCTGTAGGTGTAACTCGCAAAGATGTTACCCATCGTGGAATCTTCAAACCCCGGTATGACAATCGGGATCTTTTTCTCGTAAGCAGCGAGTGCCCAACAGTCGGCGGGATTGGCTTTAGAATCGGGTTTGATGAGCCCCTCCGCAAAGAGTCTGCGGAAGTATTCGTGCGGAAAATACCGTTCACCCTGCGCCTGAGCCTCCTTCCACATCTTCAGGAGATGCGGCTCCATGATGCGCACGCTTTCTTCTTCGGGGAGGAATGTATCCGTGATGCGCCGAAGCCCTGCGTCGCGGAGCTCCGCCTCCTGCTCGGGCGTGAGCTCTGTATAGCGGGGAATGTAGGCGTAGTGCGAGTGTGCAACGTAGCGGTAGTAGGACTCTTCGTGGTTCGCAGCGGTTGCTGAGACCAAATGCACTTTGCCCCTGCGAATGAGTTCCGCGAGCGTCACGCCGATCTGAAAGGAGCTCAGTGCCCCTGCAAGGGTAATCACAAGCTTGCCGCCGTTATCGAGGTGATTCTTGAGCCATAGCGCCGCCTGCATCGTGGCACCCCCGTTGCAATGCTTCAGGGCGAGTTCTCCAAACGTCGTCACAGGTGTCTTGCTTTTTTTGACGAGCGCAGACACGGGACCCGCTCTGGAGGTATTTTCGAGTTCCGTCACGATGTACTTTTTCAGACTTGCCGAGAGCTGATCGAATTTTTTCTTCATGGAAGTGTGGAAAGAGAAGAAGAAAACTATGATAATGCTATCGTTTCTGCATTATCAAATCCAGAAAAATACCCGTGGAGAAGATTGATTCGAAGCAAGCCTCCGATCACAATTCTTCTATGGAAAAACGTATCGTGCGCCTCGGCCTCATCCAGATGTCCATGGAGAGCTCTGCAGAAGCAAATATCGCCAAAGCCGAAAAGATGATCGCCGAGGCTGCAAAAAAGGGTGCAAAAATCGTCGCATTGCCTGAGCTTTTTGCCACTCCCTACTTCTGCCAGGCACCGAAAGGCGCTGCGGCTTTTGCTCAAGCAGAGCCAATACCAGGGTCAACCACTGTACGCCTTTCAGCACTTGCAAAGAAATATCACATCGTCCTCGTCGGCGGATCGATCTTTGAAAAAGCCCCGGACGGCAAATTCTACAATACTGCCTGCGTCTTCGGTCCCGACGGCACGATGCTTGGTACGTACCGTAAGACGCACATTCCGCATGATCCGGCGTTTTATGAACAGGATTACTTCGCCCCAGGCGATACAGGAGTTCGTGTCTTTGCTACACCCTACGGCAAGATTGCCGTCCTTATCTGCTATGACCAGTGGTTTCCAGAAGCTGCCAGAATTGCTGCCTTGCAAGGCGCAGAAATCATTTTTTACCCCACAGCTATTGCGACTGCGCCGACAATCGATCCTGTGGATCCCACAATCCCCGAGGACTGGGACAAAATGTGGACAGCTGCCCAAGTGGGGCATGCAGCGGCAAACAGTATCTATATCGCAGCGATCAACCGTGTGGGAGACGAAGGCGACATGCATTTTTGGGGAGGATCATTTATCGCAGATCCTGGAGCAAACATGCTCATAAAAGCGAAAGACACAGAACAAGTTATCATCGCCGAGTGCGATCTTAGCTACCCGAAGAAAATGCAGGAGGCATGGAGATTTTTGCAGGAGAGGAGGCCGGAGCAATATAAAGGGTTGGTAGAATAGTGCCTCTCTTTGACTCCTCCATCCCCCCGACCCCTTCCTCCACGGGAGGAAGGGGAGCTCAAGGTAAGAGCATTTTGAAATACCACACGATCAAGTGAGTGCATGCAAACAAAACAACAAACATCCCCCTCCTCCTGCCTGCCCCTCGTAGCCTTGGCGTAGTGGGGTGGAGGAGGGGGTAGGGGTGGAGGGGATACAAAGGCAACTTCGCTTTCACAACTCCGAAACATCTTTCCTCATTTTCCCTCTCCCCTTCGTCATTTTTCCCGTTCTCTGCATAGAAAGATTGTTCAGCGTTCGTTTTGCCAAGAGAACCTGATCTGTCGCAGCACGAAAACAAAAATCCCTCATTGAGAGAAACAAGTGTCATCCAGCACCTGCCAACCCCTCTGTGTCACGCGTGCAATGGGAGCGAACTTCCTCCCCCCACTTTCTTATGGCTCACAGACGCGCATCCCCTTCCACTATCGGATCTTTTGAATCCCTCGAACACCGCACACTGATGTCCGCCGATGCTCTCGTTGCCCCTCTCCATGCAGGGAATACGGCAGCGGAGGTGCGCTCGATCCTCGAAACCCAGCCTCGCGTCCTCTATGGCAGCGACACAAAGCAGGAATTCTGGAGAGAAGCGGCGGCGGGCCAGGGCATCGATCTCAATACGCAGAAACAATACACGAGCCGAGAGGGAATGCTGCCCACAGAGAAGAGCCCGGTGAAGCTGCAGACGCAGTTTTCGATAGAAAAGGGAGATGCGGGCATCACTATCGTCACGCGCACGGACGGCGTGAGTTCGGGACGCTTTGATCATGAA
>VMGQ01000014.1:20441-26257 GCA_007376635.1 Candidatus Peregrinibacteria bacterium Greene1014_49 | reverse complement strand
AGTTACAAAAGCGCGCCCAAAAAGGTCAATTTCCTGAACTGGCATCCTTCATGCGTAGTGAAACAGACGATGGTGCATTGCATGAGCGCAAAAGCGTGCAGGCATCTTAGTTCTTTACCGCCAGAACCATCCCGGTGAGAATCGTCCTCCGCTCTCTCTTGATGGACTTTGAACTGGCCTTCGATCCTGAAATCTTGATCGTTCCGTACGTCGAAGTACGCGTTCCTCGGTTGCACGCGCGGAAGAAGTCGTGCGACGGATTCTTGGAGCTGAACTGGCTGCGGCCTCCGATGCGGCCTCTGCAGGTTCCGATCCGTTACTGCGTTGCAATCGTTTCGCAGAGGAACGGCTTCCCATGAAATCCGAGACCGGACGGGGATACCGTTGTACACCGTACATGGGAGCTGCGGAATAGATGCCTTCCGCATTCATCCGACGGCTCGGAGAGCTGTACTGGATGATCACCACGAGTCCCAAAAGCACGCTCAATCCCAGAAAGAGCATCTGGAGGGCAAACACGCGTTGCGTATGCGCCGGAGAATCGGGAGCGATGTGCATATTTCTGTAAAGTATAGCAGAAATAGGCCAGTTCTGGAAGTTGCAGTAGATACGGGAAAGGCTGGATGGTTGGATGGCTAAATGGTTAGGATGGTTAGACGCAAGCGATTACGGAGATATGCATATGACTCCTAACCATCCATCCATCCAACCATCCATCCATCCAACCATCCAACCATCCAGCCATCTAACCATCCAACCATTTTCTTGTATACTCCTCCCAATGTTCCGTCCCACATTTTCGCGTGTTCCCCGCGTTGAATGGCTCCTCCTCGGTTTCCTGCTCTTTTCCGTTCTCTGGCGTGGGGGAAAAAGCCTGGAAGCGACGTGGATGTTGGTTGCAGTCGCAGCGATATTGACGACTGCTGATGCGATACGTGGATCGAAGAAAATTGACCCCCCTTCGCTCTTGCGGAGCTTCGGCGGGGCAAGGAATGGAGAATTGACCCCCCTTCGTCCGTTGCGACGGACTTCGGAGGGGCAGGGAATGGAGAATTATTTTCTTTCTCTTTGGGTATTGGTATTCGGATTTCTCTCATGGACAACGCTTTCCTATTTCTTTTCCACTACAGGAAATTATGGTTTGGATGAAGTGCTGCGCGACGGCGCGCTCGTGTTGATCTTTCTCTGGACGATGCGGCATGCGGGAGGAGAGTCCGGTGCGGGATTTTTGCATCGCTTTATCCACACAATGACGATTGCAGCACTCCTCGGCACTTTCTTCGGATTGCTCGTCTATGTGATGCAACCCGTAAACCGCTTTGTCGGAACATTTTTCGATTACCGCTTTCACACCGATTATTGGCCGAACGCCTGGGCACAGTTCGTACTCCTCACATGGCCAGTGATTGTTCTTTGGATGCAAGGGAAGAGCGGGAAGTTGCGGTTTGCGGGTTGCGGATTATTGGGGATTGTTTTGGGGACACTGCTCCTGAGTTACTCACGCGGGGCGATGATCGCGTTTGGGGGACAGATACTCCTCCTCGGTTTTTTGGTGGGGGTAAACAGTAGAAGAAATATTGGACAGGAATTGAAAATGGACCCTTCGGCAAAGCTCAGGGGAAAATGGAAAATTATCGCTGCAAAGATCGTTGTGGTATTTGTTACTGCTATAGCGCTATTTTTCACCGCGAATGCTGTGCGCGGAGAATTCCATGCGGTGCAGAGCGTCGGTGAAAAAATCACGTTCACGGGTGATGAAGGCGGATCTTCTATCGATGAGCGGGAGCAATTCTGGAAGCAATCCATCGTACTGATTTCGGAGCGCCCTCTCTTTGGATGGGGTCCCTACAGTTTCCGTTTTGTCCAGCAGAGGTTTCAAACGGGAGTGCTGCAGACATCCGATCATCCGCATAATGTCTTCTTGAAGCTGGCGGTGGAAAGAGGAATACCGGCGGCGATATTCTTCATTGTTTTTTTGCTTTGTGCGCTGCTTCCGGTCGTGAAATTGCAGATTGCAGATTGCAGAGCGGCTACTTTGCAATCTGCAATCTGCAATCGTATGTTTCTGCTCGTTGCCCTCCTCGGAGTTCTTGCCCACAACCTCATTGATTTCAATCTGCAATTTGTAGGGATCGCGCTACCGTTTTGGATGATGTTCGGGATCCTTGCGGGACATGGGAAATCCTTGGAAATCTCTCAGGACAAGTTTGGAGTATTGAACAAAAAATTTGTTCATAAAATTGATCTGATCATAGCGGTTATTCTTATGACAGTTGCTTTGAGAGAAGGGGCATTTCTCGTCACATCCTCGATCGGGCGTCATGCCGAGACACGCGGAGATTCTTCTACAGCATTGGCATGGTACGACCGGAGTACGCCGGAATGGTTTTCACGTGATATGCACTTGAGCCGCGCACTGCTTGCGACGATGCGCGGAGAAACACTGCGCGCGCAGGAGGCGATGGATGTTTTTCTCCACCTGAATGCCGAGGATCCGCGTGGCTGGAGATTGCAGGGAGATATTGCGCGGGAGGAGGGAGACATTGCTGCTGCCGTGGATGGGTATGGAAACGCCTATGCGCTGGGAAAATGGAATGACTTGAGTATTACTTTGGCCCTAGCAGAGACGCTTATCGAAAATGAACCATTGTTACTCATCCAGATGAAGCTGGAGATGGATGCCTTACTCGGATCCTTCGTAGAAGCGATCGCGCACAATGAACATTTTATTGCGCTCTCCCATAATGCCGAAGATGCGATTGCGCTTGCCGCACTACTTGCCGAGGAATTTCCGGATTCCGCCCCACGCTATGAAGTGCTTGCGGCGCGCGCGGATTTTGCGATGCGAGCCGAGCGGGCGAAAGTGAAGAGCAGGCCGGTGGGGTATTTGTGGTGAAAAGGAAAGGTCCGGTATGCAAGCACACCGGACCCCCGTGTCATCATTCCTTCCCAGTTAGGAAGGCTTTCGCTCGCAGAGCGAACTCTGTGAGGATGAGTCCTCCTACAACCAGGATGGTTGTCCAACCGCAAATGGTGAACAGAAATTCACCGATTGCGGCGTCGATCATGCGGATCATGCGATCCTCCTTTCGTGATCGAGGAAATGAAACGACACTGATAATATTTTACCACATTTTGCATGATTTGTTTATCCTCCTCTCCTTGGAATGCGTTACAATCTCGCCCCGTTTCCTCTCCTCCTCATGCGTACCGAACTTCGATTCCTCCCCCTCATTGCCCTTCTTCTCCTTCCCGCCTGCGGAAAGGATGATGAAACGAAAGATCCAAAGGCCGGAACCGGAGTCACTATCGAAGAAAACCTCGGTATCCAAGTCATCACACAGCCGATGCCGGTGAACGGCAAAGTCGAACTCCCTGGCCATGGAAAAGAAGAGTGGTTTGCCTATGGGGCAATGGCGGGAACTGAGTGGACGCCTGCAAACGGAGTAGTGACTGGCCACGTTTTCACGGACGATACGACTGTTGTAGCGATGCAGTTCAATGTGCAGCCAGCTATAGAAGGTACGTACTACGAAGCGTGGATCCAGAGTCCTAAAACAGGTGCTAGCCTCAGTATGGGGCAGCTCATCAACGGCCAGGGCGACTCGCGTCATGGACTGCGCTTTGAATCTCCGGAGGATCTGCGGGCGTACACCGATGTCCGTGTGACTCTGGAGACGGATGACGGTAATGCGGATGCTTCCACGATGATCATTGCGACGGGGGAGCTAAAGCCGACGAAGAGACGGTAGAGGTTCTCTTTTGATCTCACTCTTTCGCTGAATAATCATTTCGCATCCATTGCGTACTTCGGAGACCCATCGCACGGTGACATGTTCGCGCGTTTCAAGGTCTTCGTAGCTGTCAGTGTGGACAACAATCCGCGATGCGGATTCATGGGAAGTTGATTCTGTCATGGGAGGAGGGGAATGTTGGGATTAAAGAGATCAATACAAAAGAACCCGCAACGTTGCGGGTGGTGTGCTTCAGTTCCTTGTTCTCTAGATCGAGCACAATTCCACCCGCTGGCTCATAGAGCAGGAGGAGGAGGGAGAGCAGGAGAGGATGTAAGCGCCGATCACGGGGAGAGAGTAAAAGAGGCCGGAAGGATTGTCCATGTATTATTCATTGCAAGAAAGAAACCAAGGAGACCAAGGAAGCCCCTTCGACTCCGCTCAGGGCAGGCAACGAACAGATGGTATTTTTGTTTGGAATCTGTTCCTTGGTCTCCTTGGTTTCCTCGGTCTCCTGCTATTATTCGTTCCATTGCATCCTTTAAAATCCATGTCCCCATACTCTCTCCACACCCCCTTTTGCCAATCCCAGGCACCCTATACGAAACACATGGCTCAAAATCCCTCCTGTCCTTTGGAACCCTTGCGGGAGGAAGTGAGGTGTTGTATTTGCCGTTCGCTACACTCGTCTCCCCTTACGATGTCGGGAGACTCACCACCAATACGAGACAGAAGAAGGTGATGAGCAGCACGTGGGTCGCCACGGGCTGGAGTGAAGCACTACGAAGCATGTACTCCACTGGTTTCATAATAGTCTCCCCGTAGGGAGTGCGGCAGTGTACGGAGGAGCCTTTTGGTGTCCAGTTATACTTGACGACAATTTGTGTTCAATGGGGAATCTTAGCGCTAGGAATAGGGAATAATGCGGTTATTTGCATCGTAAACCGCTTTTGATTGCAGTAGGGAAATGTGTGAGATTTTCGACATTTGGGGGAGGGAGATTGAATAAAAAATGTGTTCAGGAGAGGTTGCTAAAATGAGAAAATATTATATGGAAATCATATTTCCACTCTGCGCTTCGCCTCCATGCGCAGAATTTTCCATTCCAGACCGTCAACGATGGCATTCCAGCTTGCTTCCAGCATGTCTTCGCTTGCGCTGGTTGTTGCCCATTGTTCGTCTCCATCGAAGAATTGAATCGCGACCTGTACGGCTGAAGCTGAGCTTTGATCGCTCCCTTGAAGTTTTTCGACGTCAAAATCTACAACACTTACGTTTCTGACATCGGGGAATTTCCCTTGAAGACCTTTGATCAGTGCGAGAAACATTGCGTTGACGGTTCCTTTTCCCGCACCGACCGTGTGACTGACGACCTCATCGCCCCTGGAGAGTATTTTCACGGTGGCATCGGCATCTGCTCCGACGGCATCGTAGATTTTTGGTCGCTCGATGACGGTGAAGGGACGTGGAGCATCTTCCATAGATTTGAGCATAAGCAATTCCAGTGATGCAGGTCCTCTTGCGATGGAGAAGCCCAGGGATTCGATTGCTTTGATTTTTTCCATGATCTTTCCCTGAAGAGGTTTTTCTGATCGAAGTCTGTCTCGTTGGTCTCTTCTCAGAAGACGCGCTTCACCAGTGAATTGTGCGATGAAGGCGGCACCTCCCTGTTTTGATGCTACAAAAGCACCTTCGTTGCCATATCGGCTGGGATCGAAAAATTCGTAGGCATTCTTTCCGTTGCCATCCTCATTTTGAGTTCTGCCCACTGCGGAAATGTGCATGCCGCCTTTATGGCGTGCCACCCGTTTGCCTACGAAAGCCTGCCGAGGATCCATTCTTTGCCTTTGAATGCGGGCTACTTCATGGGCAGTGGAGGTAAGAGATGCCAACGCGTCAGATGAAATTGTCTTGTAGCCCTCTGAGTCCAGATTCGGAATGGCAACGGCGAGATCGAGGTTGCCGACGCGTTCGCCATGCCCGTTCCAGGTGCCTTGGACGTGCGTTGCGCCTTCATCGACTGCCGCGAGCATATTGGCCATCGCAAGGTCACGGTCATCGTGGGGATGGATACCAATGATG
>VMGQ01000014.1:0-20363 GCA_007376635.1 Candidatus Peregrinibacteria bacterium Greene1014_49 | reverse complement strand
CGACAAGACCCGGTATGCTACCCCCGTTTGTGTCACACAAGACAAGACGTCGTGCTCCTGTTTCTTGTGCTGCACGCAACGTGTGTATCGCGTATGCACGATCTTCTTTCCATGCGTCAAAGAAATGCTCTGCGTCGTATGTGACATCATCAGAATGTACGCGCAGGAATGCTACGGAGTCTCGGATCATGGCAATGTTTTCCTCCACGGTGGTCCGCAAGACGTTCTCCACTTGATAGCGCGAGCTCTTTCCTACAACTGTGATAGCCGGTGCGCCGCTGTCGACAAGCGCACGAAGTCCAGCATCCTCATTCGCTGCGATGCCTGCTCGGCGTGTCATTCCGAATGCTGCATGTTTTGTCCCCTTGAGCGGTCGCTCCCGCAATGCTTCGAACACACGTCGGTCGACGGCATTGGATTGTGGAAATCCACCTTCCACATACGGGAAGCCCATACGCTCTGCTATGAGCGCAATAGCCATTTTATCCTCGAAGGATAGATTGATTCCATCCGCTTGATCGCCATCGCGCGGGGTAACGTCATAGATTTCTATAGCGTTGGAAGTTGCCATGTTATAAAAAAGTAAATAAATACAAAAACCGCGCCTGTTCGGCGCGGAGGGGATGAATTATGCAATCAGCAGATCATCTCCGGGCGCCAAGCGTCGGGATAATAATTGTGCTGATGATGGAGCGAGAGCGCCGCATCTGGGGCGATACTAATCAAGTTTTGGGATGTGTCAACTTTTCGATCCACGAATTTTGACTGTTTTGCTTTGGTCTTTTTCAACAAGCAAACCATCCGCAGACGGGCTTTGCGTAACTTCCCATCGATTGCCATCCGGATCAAAGAGGAGAAAACTTTTCTCTCCCCACGAGTGGTTTTTCGGAGGACCGCTGAGACGTATCTGATATTGCGGGATCATTGTCTCGAGATGTGCATACATGGCGTTCACATCTGTAACCGTGATGCCGATTCCTGTTGCGCCTCTATCGTCATCACTCGCGAAGGAACGAGCGGATTCTCCCATGGGTTTAAAAAAGGCGATGCGGAATCGACTGGGCAGAATGAATTCGGCAAACGCATCATTTTCATAATGTGCTGCAATCGAAAAAGCCTCTGCAAAGAATTTTGCACTCTGCGGAACATTTTCCGTGGCGATGACGAGATGGGAACATGCGGAAATCATGCGGGTATGGTAGCGAGAACGTGAGAATGTGAGTACCATGCCCGCATTCGGGATCCTTCGCTGAAGCTCAGGACAGGCTCCGCTCAGTTGGCTCCTGATCCGATCATTCCTATAGCATTTCATCAATCGGGACGTAGCTCAGTTGGCTAGAGCGCACGGTTCGGGACCGTGAGGCCGGAGGTTCAAGTCCTCTCGTCCCGACCACACTCATGTATACCGTATACGTCATTCAAAATTCTGATGGAATCCTCTACAAGGGGTATACCTCAAATTTACAAAAAAGAATTCTGGAACATAACTCTGTTCGTGGGAAATGGACGAGCGCGAGAGCGCCTTGGAATGTTGTTTACAAAGAGGAGTTTGCAAGTAAATCGGATGCCCTGAAGCGCGAGAAATTTCTTAAATCTGGTAAAGGAAGAGAGTTTCTAAAAAGAGTTTCTAAAAAAATATTAATTGGCTGAGCGCATCCGCCTGAGGCGGATGAGGCCGGAGGTTCAAGTCCTCTCGTCCCGACCACACTTCGCTCCCTGCAGGGAGCTTCGCGTGGCGAGCCATTATCATAAATTGAGATTTGAAAGTGCATTGCGAAAGGAGGAGAGTAGTTCTCGATCCATGTCTCTCCGTTTTGCAGCAACATTATCAGTCACCTGCGCCGCCCTCAGCGCGTGCGGATTTCCTGATGATCCTCCGCCACCGCGCATATTCGCTCTTGAGAGTCCTGCATTTGCCGATAACGCTGTGATTCCCGCTGAGTACACTTGCGACGGCGAAGGGAAGTCTCCCGCATTGAAGATCCGCGATGTTCCGCAGGGCACACAGTCGCTTGCGCTTGTCGTCGATGATCTCGATGCCCCTTCGGGGCATTACGTGCACTGGGTGATGTGGGATCTGCGACCGGATCTTACGGAGATTCCCTCTGGAAGCGCGCCTGCTGGGGCCATGGAAGGGACAACGAGTGCCAAAAGTATTGGTTATGTTCCACTCTGTCCGCTCCTAGGTTCCGAGCCTCATCGGTATGTCTTCTCTCTCTATGCGATCAATGATGGTATCAGTCTTTCCTTTGAAGCAACGCGAGCCATGCTGGAGCAGCAAATGAAGGGGAAGGTGATTGCGATTGCGAAACTCACGGGGGTGTATGAACGAGCCGAAGAAATTGAGAATTGACCCCACTTCGCTCTGCGGAGCTTCGCGGGGCAGGGAATGGAAAATCGAGAAAGTAATACTCAACTCTTCATTCTCCATTATACTATCCGCATGAACAAAACCCTCTGGATCATCCTCGGTATTGTCGCAGTGCTCGGTCTCTGGCTCTGGTCAGGCTACAACGGCCTCATAACTGGTCGTGAATCCGTGACCGCTTCCTGGGCGCAGGTGGAGACGCAGTACCAGCGCAGAGTGGATCTTGTGCCGAATCTTGTGAGTACGGTGAAAGGCGCTGCGGATTTTGAGCAGGAGACATTTACCGCAATTACGGAGGCACGTAGCCGCTGGCAGACGGCACCTTCCCGCAATGACCGCATCGCAGCAGCCGGAGAAATGGAAACTGCACTTTCACGCCTCATGGTTTCTGTAGAGAACTATCCGCAACTCCAGGCCACACAAGCGTTCCGTGATCTCATGACGCAACTCGAGGGAACGGAAAACCGCATCGGCACTGCCCGCAGAGATTACAATGAATCTGTCCGCGGCTACAACCTTCGGGTGAAGCGCTTCCCAAGCAATATCCTTGCCGGTATTTTCAGCTTTGATGCAGAGCAATTCTTTGAAGCACAGGCGGGTGCGGAAACTGCGCCGAAGGTGGATTTTGAATAGTGCTATGCTACCGACCATGAAGCGCTTGTCGTTTTCGCTGCTCGCTCTGGTGTTCTTTCCGCTTGCCGTTTTTGCCTTTGAAGTGCCTCCCAACGACGGCTTCATCACCGATACCGTTCCCCTTCTGGATCCAGCGCAGGATACTGGGCTCGAAGAGATGCTCCAGATCTATAAGCAGCAGTCGAGCAATGAAATTGCGGTGCTCATCATTCGTAGTCTTGAGGAAGAAGAGATCGCCGACATCGCCGTGGAAGTCGGCCGCAAGTGGGGGATTGGCACCAAGGAGAGCAATAACGGCATCCTGATGATCGTCGCATACGAAGATCGTCGTATGTTTATAGCAACCGGGTACGGACTTGAGGGTGCTGTGCCGGATATTGTCGCCGCGGGAATTGTCGAGAAGGATATCGCGCCGCTTTTCAGAGATGGGGATTATTACGGAGGAATTCGAGCGGGGATCGAGGCCATTCAGAAGCACATCGGTGGCGAGTACACCGCAGAGCGTTACAGTACCGGATCTGGAGATGTTTCTGGCTTCGGACAATTCCTGTTCTTCCTCTTCTTCATCGGTTTTGATTTTCTCGTTGCGATCTTCGGACGCAGCAAATCGTGGTGGCTCGGGGGCGTGGTTGGAGCGTTGATCGGCATTGTTCTTTCTCTGATGTATGTCTGGTGGTGGAGCATTCCGGTGCTTGCAGGAATCGGATTGCTTTTTGATTATCTCGTTTCCAAAGGAGGTGGAGGAAGGCATCGGCGCGGTCCGGGTATCTGGCTTGGCGGACCCAGAGGTGGTGGAGGTGGAGGATTCGGAGGATTCAGTGGAGGATCGTTTGGAGGGGGTGGGGGAGGGGGAAAATGGTAGATTTCGTGAAAGGAAAACCTAAGGTTTTCCTCTCACGGGCTCTCCTTTCCCTAAGAAGAGGCGCTCCAGCCGGGCAAAGCCCGACTTCGCGCGCTTGTCTATGGGTTGCCTTAGAAGATATTCCCGAAGGCTTCGATTGCAGGAGCCGCACCCAAGATCGCACCATTCAATTGCCCGATGCGTCGAGCTGCTTCACTGGCAAAATCGAGTGGAACAGATGCCTCTGGTGCGGGGAGTCCTTCAAGCATTTGTGTGTGGGTTTCTCCCTATTATACCAGAATTTCAGGAAATTATCTGATAGGAATTTTGCAATGGTCAATGTGCAATCTTTACACTGTTCACCGTGATTTTCCCTGCAGCATTCACCACTGTTCTTGCTCTGGTCTCCACCCTGACTGTGACCGTGGAACCGACACAAACACTCTCTGCTCCCCGTGGAGCGCAGCATGTGCAAATGATGCATCTGACGTTGAGAGCGGATTGCTCAGGAGACAGAACCGTTGAAGAACTGCATCTTCGCCGCAGGGGACTGGGGCTCCATACCGATATCGCAGCTGTCTATGCGGAGTTGGATGGTCTGCGTGTGAGTTCTGCTGCAATCGTTGCTCGTGATGGATCGATCGATCTGCGTTTGCACCATGTGACGGTTTTCGCATGTGCAGAGCAGGAGCTCATCATCTCTATGGATCTCTCTACAGATGCTGACGTTGCCGCTGAGCATCGCCTGGAGCTGCGGGGAAGCGATGCTGTGGTTGCGGATGGTGCTACAGTAGTTCTCAAAACTTCTCCATCTGTTTCCGCATCACGTACCGTGAGGACGGTGGGAGATAGTGTGGGTACTGTTTCCATAGAATATCTGCGCTTGCTGAAACCCGTGCGCTACGGTGACCGACGGATTGTTGCTCGTATCCGGTTGAGTGTCTTGGGCATGAGAGATCAGGAGATTGAGCGTATCACCTTCACCAATGCGGGATCTGCGCAGAATAGGGATCTCCGCAATCTTTCGCTCAGGGATAGCCGGGGTCAGCGGCTCTCCGCTGTAGTCGATCATATGCTTGGTGATCGGGTCGTTCTACTCCTTGATCCGAGGCTCCGTATTGCCAAAGGAGGAACGCGTACAGTGGAGCTCACGGCGGATGTGCGTGCGAGCAGCAAGCGGACGCTGCGATTCCTCATTGAGGAGCCGGGAGATATCGTGAGTAGGGAAGTGCGCGGTAGGGTTTCACGATGATCCTTGAGAAGGTTTGAGGGATGCTGCGGATCTATTCGGTTTTTCCCTGTAGGTTTGGTATGCTGACTGCCATGAATCGAGTGTGGACAGCATTGCTTCCCTTTGTTCTTCTCTTCGTCGCCTGTGCACCCGATGTTCCGGAGCTTCCTTCGGAGGAAGTGCTCAGGCGTGCAACGGTCACAGCACAGTCGACTCTCGCTGCTGCATTTGTCGGTGATGGCACGATGGCCTTTAGCGGTGGAGTGTTTGGTGAGGGTCAGGGGCAGTTCCATATCGAAGGACTGCTGGAAGACAGCGGCAACACCGTCGCAACGACTGTCGATGCTACGATCAATTTCCGTGATGGAGAGGGGGCGAAAACCCAGACAAGTGCACTCTTTGAAACCATTCTCGTTCAAGGAGAGCGCATGTATCTCAAGGTGCGACGCCTGGAAAGTCCTGCAACAAAAGGGTTTTTTGATCCTACACTCGTTAGTGATTTCCTTGATACATGGTGGATCTTCGATGCCCATGAGGAAGCAGCTCCCGCATCGGTGACACCGAGTGTGCGCTTGCTCCAGGCACAAGCGCGTGTCGTCCACGTTACCCGTGATCTTGGTGTGACGACTTTGGAAGACGTACCGGTATACCACTATGCGGTTGCCATCGATCCGGAGCGTTTCTTGGAATATGCGCGGGAACTCCATCGGGAAGGTGAAGAGCCTCTGGATGAAATACAGGTGCAGAGTGATCTCGCCAGCCTGCAGGCAATCGGCGAACTGTGGATCCGCGCTGATGATTTCTCCGTACTGCAGATGGCTTGGGAAATTCCGGCACTTCCGATGCCTGATGGCTCGTTGCTCTCTGTGGCGTTTACCCTTCAATGGAAGAATGCTTCGGGTACAGCCCCCATTGTGATCCCGGCAGATGCAAAACCTTTCTCGGCGCAGGATCTTCTCCCGAGCGATGCCTATGGCGAAGGAAAGGAAGTGAGATTGCCTGAAGGTATAGAGGAAGAGGATATTCTTAACGCCATTCAGGATCATTCCGATATCTCCATTTTCCCGCCCGTAGAGTGACCGAAACTCCTCCCCAGAGCGTCGATAGTATCAGCGCTTCGCCTCCGGCTCCCGCTACTCCTCCGACTGCTGTACCGGTACCGCCGCATCTCAAAGCACGCGCGAAGAGAGCGGTACTTGTTCTGGTATCCCTTCCCTACGCAGGGTACCTCGGCTGGTGCTTTTTTCTTATCACTGTCCTGCCAAATATCACCGGTGCTTTTGAGTCACTGATCCCCATGGCAATGCTCTCGGCTGCTGTAGCAGCAAGTCTTCTCCTGCTTTTTGCCGGTATTGCCATCCATCATGCGCTGCAGGAGAAAACAGCGACCAACAAAGGAAAAATCAATGCTGCGGTTCGCGTTTTCGCATTTATTATCCCGGGTCTTCTCGCGAGTTTCACGATGCCGTTTATGATCGTACGGGAGCCTCCGCTGATGCTTGATATTCTGAATCCCGAAGAGGGAGTCGAAATGGTGGCGCCGGTGGCAGTCACCTTTGGCGCAGACAGCGCTCTGCAGATTTTGGCACGTCGCAATCTCCGTCCGGTCACCTATCGCTGGGATTTCGACGGCAATGGTGAGATCAATGAAGAGACGGTTGTCCCGCAGGTGACGGGCGTCTTTGAGCGTACAGGAGCCTATAATGTCATGCTCCTTATTACCTTGAATGACGGATCGACCAGAAGAGTTGGCCGTCGCCTTATCATCACCAAGTCCGTCTTCTCCATGAAGCCGAATGAACCGATTATTGATGAACCGGTCACGTTTAGTGTGGATCAACTTGTTGCGGATAAGACGCAGATCCGCGAAGTACGTTGGGACTTCGATGGCGACGATAAGCCCGAGGAGATTAGCACCGAGACATCAGTCTCTCACATCTTTGTCCGCCTCGGTGTCCATACGGTGAATGCAGTGATTCTCCTGCAGAACCAGACACAGCTAACGTTCCGTCGCCAGATCGAAGTGCGTGAACCTCCGCCGCAACCCTTCAACGTGAAAGTCCAGACGGAACCGAAAAAACTCCTGAGTCCTCCTCCATTCGGTACGATCTTCACACTCATCACCGAAGAACCACTCAGGGAAGTTGAGTGGAATTTTGGAGATGGTTCTGAACCCGTGAAAACGCTTGATCAGCACCGTGTGGGACATACTTTCGAGAGTCAGGGCAATTTCCGGATGATCGCTGAAGCGCGATCGAAGACAGGGGAAATCGCGGAAGTGATTATCCTGGTGCAGGTTGTGGAAACTTTGCGTATTCCGGATCTCATTTTTGAGGGTACTCCGGCAGTGCTGAACAATCGCATCAGTGGAGAGGCGCCGCTCACCATCGATATCACACCGAAGACCACCCTCCCCTTGATCGCATTTTCATGGGAAGCTCCGGCGGCGACGAGCGTGGGATCAACGGAGGATACCCTGCAGGCGATCTACCGCCACCCCGGAACCTACAAGCTTACCCTTCTGGCGAGCGATCCCGAGGGCAAAGCCATGCGTTTACCGATTTCCGTTGAGGTGAAGCCTCCCTCTTCCGTCGTCTCATTTCAGATGGATAAAAAGAGCGGCGTGGCTCCACTCGATGTTCGGTTCGATGCTTCACAAACGGTGATTCCCGGGAAAACCATTTCTGGATTCGAGTGGATTTTCGGTGATGCAACGACAGGAATTATTCGCAAGCAGGGGATTGCCATTGAAGAGCACACGTTTGAAAAACCGGGGAAATATCCGGTGAACCTTGTTGTCTACACCACAACCAGTGAGACGTATGAGGCGACAAGTACCATCGTAGTCCTTCCTCCGCGCCTTGATGCTTGTTTCCTTCCGAGCCGCACGTCCGGGAGTATGGACGGCAAACCTTTTGGTGTTTCCTTTGATCGCTCCTGCAGTACGGGAATCGTCGAAAATATCCGGTGGACATTTGATGATGGTTCGGAGAGCGATGATGATGCTACGAGGGTTGTGCACGTCTTCGAGGAACCGGGTGTCTACGATGTGATGCTGACCATTGAGGACATTACGAAAGCGAGGAGTTCGACGACACATCAGATCACCATTGAACCTTAACTATTCCTTCCCTATGAAAAAATCCACGCCTGTTCGCCTCCTCGCCATCTTCGGTCTCATTGCGATCATCCTTGGGGCGATGCTGCCGGCGTTCAGTTAGCAACAGCCATCGCCAGTGGCAGCGACGCCGTCGTCTCAAAGGATTCATAAGTCTTTTCACCGTGTTCCCGTACGAGAAATTCTCCTGCGGCGGCGATCATCGCGGCATTATCGGTGCAGTAGATGATCTTGGAAGGATGGCGTAGAACAATATTTGGATATTGCGCTGTGATTGCAGATTGCAGAGTTGTCCGGAGATAGGTATTTGCCGATACGCCACCGACAAGGTGTACTTCATGGATTTCCGGGTGGCGATGCAGTGCACGCAGGATGCGATCAATGAGATGGGCGCAGAGGGCGTGCTGATAAGAACATGCGATATGAACGATTTGCGATTTGCGATTGATGATTTGCGATTGGTCGAGGTCACGCAGGAGATAACGCAGCGAAGTCTTGAGTCCCGAGAAACTGAAATCGAGTGAAGGATCGTTGTGCAAGGGCAGGGGGAAGTTGTAGGCATGCGGATCACCGGATTCCGCTGCCTTCGCGATGGATGGTCCGCCAGGATAGGGGAGCCCGAGGAGTGACGCGCCTTTGTCGAAGGCTTCACCAGCTGCATCATCTCGCGTGGATCCGAGGAGCGTTCCCTTTGTATGGCTGGTACGGTGCCAGAGGTCGGTGTGGCCACCGGAGGCAGAGAGAGTGAGGATCGGAAATTGGGAATCGGGAATCGGGAGTCGGGAATCGTCAGATAGCCACGTTGAACTCAGATGTCCCAGTGTGTGATGTACCCCAATGAGCGGTTTTTTCCAAAGGGTAGCCAGCACACGCGCTGTTGTTGTTCCCACGAGAAGCGATCCAAGCAGCCCAGGGCCTTTGGTAACGGCAATGGCATCGAGTGTGTTCGGAGTGATATTCGCCTCTGTAAGACAGGCATGCAGCACGGGAAGCATGCAGAGCACTTGTTGCCTGGCGGCATCTTCCGGAATCACGCCGCCGCTTTGGGCGAAGCGATCGCGTTGCGAAGAGATGACACAGCTCAGTACTTGCGTGCCGTCTTTGACGATAGCCGCTGCGGTTTCGTCGCAGGAGGTTTCGATACCGAGGATCAGCATGGAGGTAGCGTAAGGGATGTTTGGATGAGCGGCTATACGCTATCCTAGGATTCAATGAGCAAAGCGAACCCGCCAAAGCGTTCACGAGTCACAGTCTGGGCATCTTCCATTCTTGTGCTGCCTCTTCTCGTAAAATTTCTGCTTCCGCTCTTCCGTTTCCCGATTCCTCTTGGTTACGACCCGGGAATCTATCGTTATTTGTTTCTGAAATACGCCGCAAGTTTTCCTCTCTTTCCAGATCTTCCCCGCTGGGCAGGGGAGCATCCGCCGGGACTCTTTCTGCTGGCTGCGCCTTTTTTGCGGATGGGAATTCCCGTTGAATGGTTTCTTGGGTGGATCTGGAATCTGTTTCCCGTGTTTCTTGCTACGGTTCTCGCATTGAGCTGGCGGCGGAAAGAGGGGGTAGTCGTGGGAGTTCTCGTGCTTCTTACGGCGTTCCTTTCCCAAGCCTACTATGACGGATTTGTGGGGATGTACTGGAAAACCTATGCAGCACTCCTGTTTACCGTTTTCACCTTCACCGCCCTTGAAAAGAAATCATGGCTTGCTCTTCTTTTCACATTCCTTACGCTCATTATTCATCACCAGACAGGACTTCTTCTAGGGCTGAGTATTGGCACATGGTGGCTGCTTTCCCTGAAAGGCCGTTTGCACGACAAGCGCGTATGGATGACCGGGGGAGCGTTGGCATGCATCGCACTTTTTAGTCTGCTCTTCTACCTGCCGCACTGGATCGCTGCTGTCCGTGACCCTTTCACCAGTATCTACAATCTTCGCGGTGATCTCGCGCCCGGTGGATCGTTTCCTGATCCGGTCTTTTATCTACGGATCACTGCAGTTCTCCTCGCGCTCGGCGCATGGGGTTTCCTCCTCTCATGGCGCAAGGAAAGAGGATCTTTGTGGCAGTTGGCAGTTCTCTGGACGCTTCCTTTCATCATTTTTCGTCTCGTCTTTTACCGCCGCTTCTTTCTGCAGTGCGATTTCTTTTTACTTCCATTTGCGGCGATGGGCATCCGCGATCTCTGGCAACGCTTTAGAGCTCCGCAGCTTCGTATTGTTCTCGTCGTCCTCATTCTCGTGCAAGCGGGAATTTCTCTTCGAGTGGCATGGGAACGCATTCCCGCTCTCGATATGCAGTCCTATGCTGCGATACAGAAAGCTTCTGCTGCATTACCGCGCGGAGATGCCCCGGTAATTGCTTTGGATAATGCTGCCGCTCGCTGGCTCCTTGGGGAGCTTCTGGATCGTAACGTCGGAGGCCCTGGGATTTTTGATCTTCCCGGATGGAAGGAGGAGCAATGGGCGGAGTTTCTCTATGGAACGCACGAGCAGCGCGAAGTACTTCTCCGTGAACTTCCCCAGGGCACACTCTTTATCCTTACGCCGCTCTTTACGCAGTATTACGGTGAGTATGTGACGGGGTTCCTCATCGATCCTTGCTTTACGCAAGTACAGGAGAATGTGATGAAGTCGGTGTGTGGGAAATAATTTCCTCTTTTTATGATGCATTTCTTTCCTTCCCGATCGGTTGCCCTCTCCATTCTCAGCTTCGATGTGCACTGGTACGGACTTTTGTACCTTGCAGGATTTATTCTGGGTTACGTCCTAGCTCCTCGATTGCAGCGCTATAGAAATATTGCACTTTCCGAAGATGCATGGAGCGATATTCTCACATGGACTGTGCTCGGAGTGCTCATTGGTGGCCGGCTTGGCTATGTGTTTTTGTATGACCCTGTGTATTTTCTCCATCATCCGCTAGAAATCCTCATGGTCTGGCACGGTGGAATGGCTTCGCATGGTGGATTCATCGGTGTGATACTCGCGCTTGTCTTCATGGCGCGCAAACATAAGATTCCTCTTTTTGCTCTCGGTGATATCGTCGTGGTCCCCGTTGCGATTGGCCTTGCACTCGGGAGACTTGGGAACTTCATCAATCAAGAACTGTATGGAGCCGTGACCACGCTTCCGTGGGCAATTGCGATTCCCGGAGTCGAGGGATTGCGGCATCCCACGCAGTTATATGCTGTAGGAAAAGATCTCTTTATTGCATTGGTTTGTTATCTACATTTGCGATTGCCAGGACGCCCGAAGGGGCAGACAGCGGGGATTTTTCTCGTGCTCTATGGAGTACTACGGTTCTTCATCGAATTTTTGCGTGTGCCGACACATAGTTCGATTGTTCTGGGGACGCTGATGCTGACGAGAGGGCAGGGGTATTCGGTGCCGATTGTAGTGGGGGGAATAGGGGTGTTGCTGTGGGGGTGGAGGAGGGGCAGATCTGATTCATGACCTTTGGGTGCACCTCAGTAAGGAACCAAAAAAGATAATGGCCATTCTAGAATGCGGATCACCCTATTTGTCTCGGACAGAGTCGTGCTGTTATACGATTGCCGATCACTCATGAACATTACAAAACCAATTACAATGTACATCAACAAACCTATCGGTAAGAGCACTTTGAGAATATTGGATTTGCTTTTGGCAGTACGCAATTCCACTGCGAAAAAAATGCATAGGCTAAATGCAAAAAGAAAAGCTGCCTGTAATGTGGGAGTTCTAGCCCCTAAAAGGCCGAAGAATATCATCGCAGCGCCGAAGAATATACAGATGCCAATGAAAACCAATCGGTGGGTCTTCATAGTAATGAAGATAGCAGAATCATTGACCCGCTCATAACAAAAAACTCCTCCGATGTATCCCACACACTCCCAATTTCTTGATCATCGCATAATGCATCTCCGTTCCGTATCCCTTGTGCTGTGCAAACCCATAGCCGGGAAACTGCAGGTCCATCTGCCGCATCATGTGGTCGCGGGAGACTTTCGCGACAATGGAGGCGGCTGAGATGCATTTTTCAAGTGCATCACCATCGATGATGGAAGAGTGCGGATGGTCAAACCAGAACTTGTCTCTGCCATCCACGAGCAAGTAGGTTGGACGCTGCGACTGCGCAAGCATCGCGACTGCCTGCTGCATAGCGCGTTCGGTTGCTGCGAGGATGCCTTTTGCGTCGACGTATCGTGCGCCACTTAACCCCACGCCTATCACGCAATTCTTACAGATCCATGCGTAGGCTTCTTCGCGTTCCTCGGCATCGAGCATTTTGCTATCGCAGATGAAGCGCGGGAAGCGTTTCAGCTTTGGGAGGATGCAGGCGGCAGCGACTACCGGACCCGCGAGCGGTCCTCTGCCTGCTTCGTCGATGCCGACAGTTATACCGATAGGATCCAAGATATTGACAATTAATAAAAATATTATATTATATCTATAATACGCATATCCGCTCTTTCACATCCTAGTCCGAGAGACAACGAGTGTCTTCAGATCTTGTAACGGCGGAGCCGTTGGTCTGGAGACTCAGTTGTCTTTCATGGAGGAGTGACGCATGAAGCCTTCAAGCTTCAAACAGTGGTGGAACGGTTTATTTCACAACCGTCCGCCCGAGGATGACTTCGTCGAGTGGCTGATGGACGTGCTCGGATTTTTTCCGATCAACGTCGCATTGGTCGTGACGTTCTACCTCGGGATTGTGCTCTACTTCTGGTATCTTGACCGGAAATGGAAGCGCGACGACAAGGAAATGCTCAAACGGATGGAGGAGCTGTCATGAATGGCTTCCTTCTTCTGGAGCATACCTTGCTACGCATCGGATTGGTGATTGCACTCTGTGTGATCATCGGTTGGATCCGCCACAATGATGCCAAGCGCGAACGCAGGAGACTGCAAGCGCAGGGTGATCTGCATGGAGAGGAATGAAAGACTTCCGGCGTTTCGTTTCGCAAGAAATGAAGCGCCGGTTTACTTATGCAGATTTTAACACGCTTGCGGTAGGGGCATTGCATGCAATGCCCCTACGGTGATCTTTGTCTACAGGGCGTTTGGGATTATTGTATACCCCAATTTCTTCAATTCCTCCCGCACAATCTTCCGTTCATCCCACTCGATTCTTCCTTCCAATTTCGTCATTGTGGAGAAAGGCCCCATGCCGCAGAAGACGACGGCATCGCCGGGTTTGGCAGTCTTCAAGGCAAAGGCGATCGCTTCCCTGCGATCGAAGATTTTGTGCGCTTTGCATATGTCTTGATCCACTCCTGCCCAAACTTCTTCGAGCACGGCGTGTGGATCTTCACTGTAGGTTTCGTCCTCGGTAGCAATCACCATGTCTGCAAGCTTCGAGCAGATGCGGCCGATCTCAGGCCTTTTTTCCCGCATGCGGTTGCCACAGCTGGAACACATGACAATGACACGTCCGGATTCTCCGACGATGCTCCGCAGCGTCTCCAACGTTTTTTCATAGGATTGCGGTGAAACCGCGAAATCCACGAAAACAGAGAACGGTTGTCCTTCATCAATCGGTTCGAGACGGCCAGGGATACCGGAGAATGTGCGCAGAGCATCGATCGATTGTTGAATGTCGATTCCGAGTGCGAGAGAGGAGCTGATCGCGCAGAGCGCATTTTCGAGGTTGTAGGCACCGGGGATATTGAGATGAAGATCGTGAGTGACGATTTGCGATTTGCGATTTGCCTGCCCTGAGCTAGTCGAATGGGCGATTTGCGATTGGGCGAAATGTACTGTTGCTTCAGTAGATGTTGCAGTGGAATGGATATCGGAAAGCCAGAGAGTGGTTTCATGGGTTTGTTGCGTTGGACTCCACACAATAGTTTTGTCGGATGGAATTCCTGAATATGTGCTGTAGGTTTCGTCGCATATATTTAAGATCTTCGTACCTTTTCCTTTGAGCATCCGAAAAAGAATTCCTTTATCCTTCCGATACTGCTCCATCGTTCCGTGGTAATCGAGATGTTCGAGGGCGGTATTGGTAATCGCCGCAACCCTTGGAAATGTCCAATCGAGGCGGTGTTGTACAAGGCCATGGGAAGAGCATTCCAGAACAGCATGAGTACATTTATTGTTCAACATTTGCCGCAACAGTTTCTGTAAAACGAATGGGCTGATCGATGTAAGATGTGAGGGATTTTCTTTCAGTCCCGTGCCATCATCAAAGAAAGCCGTCGATGCAATGCCGACCTTTAATCCGGAAGCCCGAAGAATATGCGCGATCATTGAGGTCGTCGTTGTTTTTCCATCGGTTCCGGTGACACTGATGACGGTGATGCGACGAGCGGGAAATCCGTAACATAAAGCGGCGATCAGGGATTTTCCCGCATGGTATGCAAGACGCAGAGGATTTCGCTGGCCGATGCATGCCTTCAGGCGACCGATCATGCACCGAGAATAGCACGCGCCTGCACCAGATCGCGGCGAATTGCCATTGTTAGTTGTTCAGCATTTTCAAAGTCCTGGACATCACGGATACGCTCGATAATTTTTACTATGACTGATTTTGGGGCATGCTCAATCGTTCGTTCGAGAAGATGCACTTCGCAGGAGCGGGGGAGGTTGTGCACCGGTCGAAGACCATAATGCATGACGGCTGGAGCATCGGAGATTACATCAAAGGACACGCGACAGGCGTAGATGCCTTCTGCAAGATCATTGGGAATTTCTTCCAGAGAAAGATTCAGCGTGGGGACGCGCTGCTTTGAGGCGAGGCCAGAGCCGGGGATGATGCGGGCGGAGAAAAACATGAAATGGTTGGATGGTTGGATGGTTAGGCGCACGCGATTATAAGAGCATTATCAAGCTCCTAACCATTCAACCATCCAATTATCCAACATTTATTGTGCTGGCTGCATCAACGTCCTCGCACTATCCGCCATTCCCTTTGCAATCTTCTGCACTTGGTCAGAGATACCCGCAAGGTTTGGAGCGAGTTCCTTGGCTCGTGAAGCCAGATTCCAAGCATCACCAGCGAGCTTCGTGACTTGCTGGTAATCCCTGTTTAAGCCCGCGCGGTACGCACCCACAAGCGCACGGAAGGCTTCAGCGGTCTTCAATGCACCCTGAACAACCGGCTCGTCAGGCTTACTCAGATGCGCTCCGCGAGCGGCGAGCAAGCCGCGTGCCGATGCGTACTCAGCAGTAACAATATCGTTCTTTTCGAGTGATCCCAAAATGACAATAATCTCACTTTCTGTTTCCGAGAGCAGCGCTTGCGTTCTCCGACCCTCTTTATACATCAAGTAGCGGTGGAGAATGAGTGCGCAATCTCCGCGGGTAAGTGTTCTATCTGGATGGAGGAGTCCGTCTCCGCCGATCATCGTCATGGAAGATGCTATGGCATAGCGCATGTAGGGATAAAACCACTGATCGGGATTGGCGACGTCTCCCGAGAGGGGGAGTCGGATTTCACTCAGGGTCGTTGTCGGGTTTGTTTTCTGTCCGAGCTCCAGCATTTTGATAAACTCCGCTTTAAGGACGGGGTTGCCGCCGTTAAAAGCGGTTTTTGCCGGAGGACCGTCGACGATGCCATTTTGGCGTGCAGCTTCAACGTATCCGAGGAACCAGTCGCCCGGCTTCACATCGGAAAACGGAGAAGAGGTGACTTGGGCAAGTGATGCTGCGTCGATGAGTGGTGCAACGATGAGCTTGATCGCTTCCGCGCGGTTGACGCTTTTATCGGGCTTGAATGTACCATCGCTGTACCCGGAGATGATCCCTTGAGATTTCAAATACTCCGCGGCGGCATAGACGGGGTGATCCGCGGGGAGATCGTTAAACGATTGTGCTTGGGTCGTAAGAGGTAGCATCAACAAAGCTCCAAACACAAAAAACCCTATACCGATTGCCGATGACTTAAGCCCTCGAAGCATGAACAGTGCGTAATCCTAACAAATACCCGAAAAAAGCACAAACTACGGCTATATTATTATTTAGACATAAGTAGACAAAATAGCAATAAAATGCTAAAATAATATGAAACATGCAAAATAACAAACACACGATCCTCGGCCTCATGGGAGCACTGCTTTTCGTGCTTCCGTGCACGCTTCAGGCGGCCGAGAGTACGTCTTACCGGCTCTACGATGATGCGGGCAATGCGGCGCAGGGAGGACCGATGGAATCCGCGAGCTACAAGCTGAATGCAGAAGAGAGTACGTGGCGTGCGCTTCCTGGAACGTCCACAAACTATCAGATCACACTCGCTTATGAGTCGTCATCGAGTAGCAGTGTCAGCTCCAGCGTGGTAGCTGGAGAAAGCGACGGTGCGAACGGTGGCATTCGCGAAAATGGAGGTGGAGGCAGAAGGGAAATCGATGGAATTTTTCGATTGCCGGTCGACAGTCATTCAGCGGCTCCAGGAAGCGTTCCGTCAGTTTCCTCCGCACCTCGTTTACTCGTAAAGCCGACGGAGGAAACCGGGGAGCCGCATTTCGGAGAATCCATCCTCGATCTTCCGGGATGGGAATCGGTTCCGGATACTCTCAACATCGCGCAGGCTCCCGCTGGGCGCGGATTGCATGACGTATCTCCGGAAAGTCTTGGTGGACGAGCGAGAACATCGGGTCTCGCGCCGGCATACTCTTTGCATCCCGCTGCACCGAGGGACGTACTCGCCGGTCACTCGCAATTCACGCGTACCGGTAAAGATGTTGCGGTAGCGCTCGGAGCGGGAGCCGTCATCATCGCTGCCGCAAGCGCTGTCGCCATTTCCTCGGGTGTGACCATCAGTAACTGCCTCGGCGCCGTGCGTGCGGGCAAGTGGTTCCTGCCGATGCTCAAGACGAAAAAAGAGAAAGGCAGAAAACGCAGGAAGGGCAGAAAAGGGAAGGGTGCGGCAACGCTCCTGTTGATCGCTTTGCTTCTGGGTATGCTTGGTGTTCCCACATTCTCGGCGCTCGCCGCAACCACCGCGCCGCAACGTATCGTGTATAACGGCCATCTGCTTGATAGCAGCGCCTCGCCCGTGACGACTGCTGTCAGCGTGCGCTTCAGCTTCTGGAATTCCGCTGACTACGTGACTGGCGATGTGAGTGCCGGCGCGATCAACACTTCCGCGGCGACGTACGCCAGTTGGAACGAAGTGCACACGGTCACCCCGAATAGCCAGGGATACTTTTCGCTGGAGATGGGCAGCGTCACAAGTCTTCCCGATTTCTCAGGTATCAGTGCAGAAACATTACTCAGTCTCTATTTACAGGTGGAAGTGAAGGCCTCAAGCGCGGCGAATACAGCCTATGAGTTGCTGGATTTCGATACGGCGAGTACGACTTCCGATCGCTCGCCAATGCGTTCCGTTCCTTTTGCGCTCAACGCGGATTTCGTCGACAAGCGTGAAGTGGGAACGGGATCGGGGAATATCGCAATCCTCGGGCCTGGTGCCATCTTCAATCCTGCACGTATTCCGGGTGGTACCAATTCCGGTACATTCCTTATCGATTATGATGGCTCGGAAACCTCTACCGTCAGCCTCCAGTTCGGCCGCACGCTCGGCAAGTCCCTTACGTATGACGGAAGCAATGCGCGGTTCAACTTCGACGATGATCTTCGCATTCAGGGAGATCTCACAGTGACTGGTCTCATCAACGGCGTAAACATCGCGACGATCGCCGGCAATGCGCCACTCAAGGTGAGTAGTGGAGCAGGACTCAATCTCACGATCAACGCGGGATCCTACCGCCTGAACGGCTCGGTCACCGATTACGGCGGGGGCAGCAGCATCGCGGTGACAAATAACGCCACGAATTACGTCTTTTTCGGATCCGGAGGATTGTCCGTCTCTACGGTGGGATTCCCCACGGACGAAAGCACAGTGCGCTTGGCGCAGGTTGTCACCTCCGGCGGTGCGATCACTTCCGTCGCCGATCGCCGCGTAACAAGCGCCGACGACCGCGAGCGCGTCATCGAGCAGTATTACCGCGCGGCATTCGAGAATGCGGCGTACAAGGCCGACGGCGCAAACAATGTTGGACAATTGAGTGTGACCCATGACACCACCTCCAAGCGAAATCACTACGTGTGGGCGAGCACGCGAAGTACGCTTCAGGATTACGATATCTACCTCCGGGTATCTCTTGGAAGTGATTTCATCGGCTGGACGGATAATCCCCTGCGGGTCACCTATCGCTCGACGACAGGCACCGCGACGGATAACAAACTCGACATTGCGGTTTACGATACTGTCGGTACTGTCGTGACGCTGTCGGGTTCGTCCACAAGTCTTGCCAATACCTCATGGACAACGGCCCAGCTCGAATTCACCGGAACACCAACCTTCACCGCGGGACAGGATTTCCTGGTGAAGTTCACGGTATCGGCGAAAGAGAATAATGCGGTGCATCTTGGCGAAGCGACGATTCTCTATAGGGAGCTGCTGCAATAATTGACAAAACCCGTGATACATCTCTGATTGGTGGCTTCCGGCAAAGTATTCTTCAGAATAGTTAATAGATACTCATTTGACGTGTTATGCAATACATGCCCTATAGGGAAAATTGCCGTTTTCGGCTACAATGTTCAGATTCATGAAACACACATCAACCAGTACCGCACCCAGGAACCCTTCGACTCCGCTCAGGGCAGGTGGGTACGCTTACACTGCAAAACGTGCCGCATCGCTCGCAGCGATTCTTGGATTGCTTCTTGCGGATACTCCGATTGCCATTGCGGCCTCATCCTGGAACCCGGGATTGCTCGTGAACACAGAATCATTTCAGACCATCGATGAAGGAGATTCCGCAACAGATGTTGAACTGCGTTTTGGAGGGACCCTTAATGAGAAGATCTTCTGGGACTATGAGACGAGTCGTTTTGAATTTACCGATGACGTTCATGTTACGGGGAATCTCACTGCCACCGGAACCATCATCGCCGACGGGGCGATCAGCACCAAAGCGAACCTCACTCTGAATAGTGATAACGGGGACGCAGACGCGACACTGACGTTTGGCAATGACGGCGGCGCCGAAACGATCAAATTCAACAACACCAGCAACGATTTCGAGGTCTCCGATGATTTTGAAACGCAGGGCACCTCTTCCGGTCGTATCCTCCATGCCCAAGATGAATTGCGCTCCTCGGGCGCAATCTTCGCTACCGGAAATATCAAGACGAGAGCTGATTTGACGATCAACAGTGACAATGGAAACGCCGCTGCAGTTCTTACTTTCGGAAACGATGCAGATACGGCTTCTCTGACTTTCTCGAATGATGCCGATCCCACATTCACCCTTGATGACACTCTTAACGTCACAGGGAACGTGGATGCAACAGGCACCCTTTCCGGTGACGGAAACTTCACGATCAATGAGGATCAGACGGCGGCAGATGCGATTCTCACATTTGGCAGTGACGGCACCAATGAAACCTTGACCTTTGCGAATACCGCAGACCGCTTTGAATTCAGTGACGATGTCTATGTTACCGGAGATTTTACGGTGAAGGGCACGGCATCCGGAAAGACAGTCTATGCAACGGAATCCCTTCGGTCTTCAGGCTCACTCGTCTGGGAAGGATCTGCCTCTGGAGCAAGTCTTTGGGTGTCCTCATTCAAGGGTGCGGGACTCGTAGATACCTGCGACCCGACCACCGGAAAATTGACTTGGAACTCTACATCACAGCGCTTCGTATGCGGAACCGATAGCGGCACTACGTACGCGGCAGGACAGGGATTAACCCTGACTTCTGCGGTCTTCAGCCTGAGTCCAAGCTTCTCGGGAACTGCCCTGGAAATTCTCGGCACGGCCTCCGGTCGCGTTGTCCATGCCCAAGATGAGATGCGATCCTCGGGCACCTTAGTTGTGCATAGTACGATCAAGACGAGGTCTGATCTTACAATCAACAGCGATAACGGCGCAGCAGATGCCATTTTGACCTTCGGTAATGATGCGGCTGCGGAAACAATCCGCTTCAACGACACGACGAATAACTTTGCACTGAGCGATGACATCGACGTGACAGGCAATGTGGATGCCACGGGCACGATCTCCGGTGACGGAAACTTTACGATCAATGAGGATCAGACAGCTGCAGATGCAGTCCTCACCTTCGGCAGCGATGGCACGAATGAAACTCTCACATTCGCCAACTCCGCCGACCGCTTCGAATTCACGGATGACGTCCATATCTCCAGCACCCTCGAAGTCGATGGCAATGCACAGTTCGATGGTGGT
>VMGQ01000013.1:4211-25444 GCA_007376635.1 Candidatus Peregrinibacteria bacterium Greene1014_49 | reverse complement strand
ACCACACCGCGCTCAAGCTCAAGCAGGAGCAGACCGAGCTCCAGGAGAAACTGCAGACATTGAAGAGCAGCAACGACGGCGACCGCCGCTCACCGCTTTCGATCACAGAAGACGACATCACGCATGTGATTGCCCGGATGACCGGAATACCGGTGACCAAACTCCTGAAATCGGAACGAAAGAAGCTCCAGAACCTCGAAATGCTCCTTCGCAAGCGCGTGATCGGTCAAGACGAGGCCATCCGCAAGGTGGCGAGAGCTATCCGCCGCTCTCGAGTAGGCATCGCGGATCAGCGCCGTCCTATCGGCTCCTTCCTTTTCCTTGGACCTACGGGGGTAGGGAAAACCGAGCTCGTGCGTGCCATCGCCTCTGAGATTTACGGCAAAGAAGATGCGCTGATCAAGATCGACATGTCCGAGTTCATGGAACGCCACAACGTCTCGAGGCTCACCGGAACCACGGCGGGCTACGTCGGCTACGATGAAGGCGGGCAGCTCACGGAAGCTGTGCGCAGGAAGCCCTACTCGGTCGTACTCTTTGACGAGGTAGAGAAAGCCCATCCCGAGTTCTTCAATATCCTCCTCCAGATTCTCGAAGATGGAACGCTCACGGACGGTCAGGGAAAGAAAGTGGACTTCAAAAACACCATCATCGTGATGACGAGCAACATCGGTGCCGAGAAGCTCACGAAGCAAGCCGCAAAAATCGGCTTCATGCTCTCTGCAGACGCCGGTCGTGAAGAGCGCGACTACGATGAGAAACGCAAAGAAGTCCTCGAGGAACTCAAAGAGCATCTCCGTCCCGAATTCATCAATCGCATCGACCACATGATCGTCTTTAACGCCTTGGATCAAAACTGCATCCGCAAGATTGTCCTCATGCACCTCACCGATCTCGAGCGAAGAATCGAAGAGCAGGGATTCAAGATCACCGTCGACGCAAAGGCAGTATCGCTCCTCGGCGAGCTCGGCTTTGATCCCGAGTATGGCGCCCGCCCCGTCCGCCGCGTCATCCAGGAACGTATCGAAGATGAAATCGCCGAAGAGATCCTTAAAGGGGTCTTCAATCCGGGCGATACGATCCGCGTGGTCAGGAAGAACAAGGACCAGATCGTGCTGATGCACGGGACGAAGGAGGAGGTGGTAAAAACGGAGAAAGAGGTGGCGGAGACGGCTGAAGTCTCTGATTAATTGAGAGAAATAAGGGATTAAAGGGGAATAAGGGATTATCCCTTCATTCCCTTCATTCCCTTATTTCCCTTTGATCAATCAAAAGAAAGAGATACAGCCAAACGCCCTTTTCTGCTATAATACCTAGATTCTATGACTATCGACCCCGTCAAGGTTCCGCAAAACGTTTACGTCGAGGACCGTATCATCGGCTCGATCACCCTCAGACAGATCATCATCTGCCTGCTCACTGGGGGGATCAGCTACGGCATCTTCTCGTCTATCAAAGCCGCTGGAGTCATGTCAGGCGTAGCAGGGGTGCTTGCATGGACGCCACTCGTGATTGGTGCGGCCTTTGCATTCGTAAAGATCAATAGCATCACGCTTACGCGGTTCTGTCTGCTCATGCTCGAAAAGACAGACAAACCG
Organism: Candidatus Peregrinibacteria bacterium Greene1014_49; assembly: GCA_007376635.1. GTDB lineage: Bacteria > Patescibacteriota > Gracilibacteria > Peribacterales > Peribacteraceae > 2-12-FULL-55-11. Next base: position 23,846 of record VMGQ01000013.1, on the reverse strand, counting down.
GCCATCCGTATCTGGGCACCGAGGCGCGGTATCACGATATCGATCGGTGCAGCGAGTATGAAATCCGATAATGAAATCACGAAGGAGAAAAAAGCGGAAGAGGTGATACACCGCGCAGAGGAGAAGCGCGAGCGCATTCACGAACTCAGTGCACTCCTCGATAAAGGCCCCGATGATCCGCCTTCTGATGCTGAGCAACGGCAGGAGCAAAATGCTGAGATTTCCGAAGAGCTGCAATCCGCCCCAGCTCTCCCCGTCGACAAAACCCGCGTACGCGTGGAACCCCTGATCCCTTGTCCGTGATATCGCTCCCCCTATAGCTTCATGAGCCCCTCTTCCCGCAAGCAAATCAAAAGCACCGTGCGCAACGGCAAGAAGGACGCTCATGCCTCCACGCAGAGATTCATGCCGATCGCGGAAATTCGCAATGACACAGTGCTTCTCAAAAACGGCGGACTGCGCGCGGTTCTTCAGATAGAACCCCTGAACTTCAACCTGAAAAGTGAACTGGAACAACAGGGAATTATCGCAGGCTACGAGGCTTTCGTGAACACCCTCACATTCCCCATCCAGATCGTCTTGCGCTCGACGAACGTGAATATTGATCCCTATATGGAACAAACACGTGCGCAGGCGGAGAAGCAGAAAAATCCCCTGCTCAAGGCGCAGACGGAAGCCTACGCTGCATTCATTGAAAAAATCGTCGACGTCGCGGACATCATGCAAAAGCGCTTTTTTGTCATCATTCCCCTCGATGACGTCCCCGGACAAGCGGCGAAACGCCCCGGGCTCCTGAATCAATTTTTGTCCTGGATCTCTGTAGATGACACCGGCAGCAAGGCCGGCACGCGCTACCGCCATTTCCCGGAAAAAAGCATCCAACTCAAAGACCGCGTGCAGCAGGTGCAAGCGGGGCTTCATAACCTCGGACTCAATTCCCGGAGGCTCCCCACACAGGACTTAATCGAGCTCTACTACCAGGTCTATAACCCCAAAGCGAGTCAGGAACAGAAACTAAAGGGAATGGAGGTGAAGGAGGCAAATATTGTGCTGTAATACAGGAGGAAACGTTCGGCTTTTCTTGACCTCCTCCCTACCCAGTGCCAAGCTTTAGGCAATCCCCCGCTGCTCGTGCGAGGACGGGGAGACTCTCCTTATTTTTTCCACTCGCACCCACTCTTTTGTATGGCAACAAGCTTCAAGAAGAAAAAAGGTAATCCCGTGATGGAACAGCTCCTGAAAGATGCTCCGCAACTGATCCGCGTGAAACCCGGCGAACTCGTCGAGGGTATTGTCGTCTTTCGCGGGAAGAACAAATTGCTCATCGATATCGGCGGCGTGATCACAGGAATCGTTTCGGGCAGGGAGCTTCGCGATTCCTTCAATACGTTCCATGATCTCAAAATCCGTGATTCCGCGGCGGCAATGGTTCTTGAGGAGGAAAATGAAGAAGGCATGGCGGTGCTGAGTCTCCGCATGGCCAGCCAACAGCGCGCGTGGGATCGCTTCCACAAGCTTGTTGCAGAGGAAGGCACCATGAAATTCACGGCACAGGAAGCCAACAAAGGAGGACTCCTCAGTAATATCGACGGCATCCGCACGTTCCTTCCGGTCTCGCAGCTCGCCCCCTCACACTACCCGCGTGTCAACAATGCCGATGCCTCCGAAATCATCACGCGATTAGCCAAATACATCGGCCACACGTTCACGGTGAAAATCATCACCATGGATGAAGCAGCAGGAAAGATCGTCGTTTCCGAACGTGAGGCGATGGCGGAGGAGCGCGCTAAAACATTGGAACACCTGAAGATCGGCGATGCCAAAGATGGCATCGTCTCGGGCATCGTGAAGTTCGGACTCTTTGCGACCTTCGACGGACTCGAAGGTCTGGTTCACATTTCCGAAATCGCATGGGGTCATGTAAAAAATCCCTCCGAGCACGCGCAAGTCGGCGACCGTGTGAAGGTGAAGATCATTGGGGTCGATGGAGATAAACTTTCTCTGAGTATCAAGCAACTCACAGCAGACCCCTGGGAGGCCATTGCCGAGCGCTACCCGGTCGGCAAGCGCGTAAGTGGCGCAGTTGTTCGCTTTGCCGACTACGGCGCATTCCTGCAGCTCGAGAAAGATATCAGCGGCCTCGTACACCTCACCGAAATCGCGCACCACAAGGTCACTGACCCCGCTCAAGCACTGAAGATCGGCCAGAAGGTCGAGGCACAGGTCATCAATATTGACGTCGACGAGCGCAGAATAGGCCTCTCGATCAAGGCGATCCTGCCAATCGACAAAGAGACTATGGAGAGAATCAAGAAAGAACGGGAGGAGGAGGAAGCGAAGGCAAAGGCAGAAAAGGCAGGAAAGGGAGGAAAGGAAACTGATGCTCCCCCATCAGCAACTGTAACGGCATCGGGAGGCTTCGTCGCTTCCAAAACCGGCAAGAAGTACTACCCTGCGGGATCCGCCGCAGCGGAAAAAATCAAAGACGAGAACCGTATAGATTTCAAAACAGAAGAGGATGCCAAGAAAGCGGGATACTCGGCGTAATTACGAATAGCGGAATATCGGGGTACCGGAATATCCGGATACCCCGCTATTCGGATATCCCGGTATCCGACGATCAGAATTGCTTCAACTTCTCCTCGCTCAAAAAGTGGAGATGCAGATACATCACCTCCTGTCCTCCGCCTTTTCCCACATGGAAGGTTAGTTTGTACCCGGAAATCCCCTGCTCTGCAGCAAATTTCTGTGCTTTGAGAATCAGCATCCCCGGAATATGGGCGGTATCGGGAGTGACATCGGCGATCGATGCGACGAAATGCTTGGGAATAAAAAGGATATGCGTGGGCGCTTTGGGGTGGATGTCTTTGAATGCAAGGATCTCGTCGTCTTCGTACGCAATGGCGGCGGAAATCTCGCCGGCAAGTATCTTGTGAAAAATAGTCTTTTCCATCATACAAAACAGAGGAAAACACACTCCATGATGCCACGAAGCAAGATATTGCCCAATATGTCCAAATTGACAATTTACGCAAAAAAAGGGACAATAGAGAAGTAATGCAGCCAACCAGTGCATCGCCCGAAACAGGCAAACTCCTCAGTCAAGGAATGGAATCTTCGGCTGTACTCATTGTCACACAGCCACCGAAGGTGGAGATGCTTCTCGACGCTCTTGCGGCAATCGACAAGATCAGCGAGCGCATCAGTGAAGACCGATCCGCGGATATGGGAAGCGGAGCAAGGGGCAAAGCCACAGGCAAGGGAGACGATGGGACAACCGCGACATCGATCCGCGACCAGAAAATCGCCAACCTTCCGGCACAGGAAGTGATGTGCATCGAACTCCAAAAACAAATCGAACAAGAAGTTACAGAACTCCACCGCGAAATGAAGCGCGCCAAGAAACGTCTCACGCGTCCCGGCGCCGCCTACAAACTCAACGCATTGTATACGCGCATGCGCCGCTTGAACGCACTCATCGCTGAACTCTTCGACGCGGCGTACGATGTCGTTAAACGATTATTCATAAAGGTAGTCATCGACAGACAGAAGGTGTTGTAGACGATTTATGATTTACGATTGATGATTTACGATTGGTAGCCACTCGCAGAAAATCGTATATTTGCAAATCGTCCTATGCGTCTATCACATGTTTTTTCTTCTTCCCCTTATGCGTCTTGTGTCCTCCTGCCTCCATCATCTCCATCACCTTTCCCAAAATCTGATCGGCAAGAGAGATGGGCTTTAAGATGATCGCCTCGACTTGTTCCGTGATGTCATCCACCCTTCGAAGCACCTTCCGCAGATCCACCACGATGAAGAGGACGTGGTAGAGCACAACGATCACAATCACAGAAATAACGATCTGGAGTCCGAGGAGAAGATCCGGAGCGGAGATGGCGAAGTCCATGGGAGAATCGGAAAAGAATTATAGTGGAGTCTACTCTCCTCTTTAGCTATGCGCAATTTATTGTATCCTTCCATTCGCTGTGAAAAGCATCTCGGCGTAGCACATGCATACAGCGATACAGTAGTAAGACAATCATGCTCTACAGAAAGATCGAGAAAACAAAAAAACATCTCCTTTAGGACTTCAACGCCAGCAAGGACTCGATATCTTCCGCTTGTGAAAAGACCTGTGCCGAAACGGGACGGAGGTGCTTGTGGCTTGATGATTTCTTTGCAGTGTGTTGATGCTGTTTGAGATTGAATAAATAATCTCTTTCCCTTGTCTGATATGCCCTTCTGAGCATATCCATCTCTAGAGGAAAGCAACGATCTATGATACGCAGAATACGGATAGTGATACGCGTTTCTCTGTTTGCTTGTGTCAAGCGCTGCTCAATGTCCGTAGGACTTTCAATGGCGTGGCGCATAAAAAGGGGCAACATACTGTGAAAGATTTGCGCCGCGCGACTTTCTGATGTCGAACTATTTTCAAGATATTTATCGTCATAATCTACAATACCGATTCTCCGAGCACTCAAGAGAAAATTTGAAGGATTTTGATCAATGCGGATGCTTCTCTTTGCCATGGTAAATGTGCGATCCAGATAATCGCGAATGATACCGTCATGAAAAGGTGTTTGACCGTTCGAAGGAAAATTTGAGAGCGGCGTACCGTCGACAATATCGGTAACGATAACCCCATCGCGGAAAGAAACTGCCTTCAGTTTAGGTGTTCCGCTAATATCTTCGGTGCGTCGCAGCGCGGAGAACTGAGAAAGAAAATTTCCGAAACGCCGACCATTAAAGGATTTGATGGAAGACGATCGTGCAGTGTGTCCAGTAAAATGGATTGTTCCTTCGGAGCCAGAATGATCATGGACACTCTGTCGTAAGTCCTCAAAAATCTCAGCATACATATTTTTATATTTATTAAGTAATCGAGAAACAGTGTGTAATTCCTCACTATATTTTGGGTGACGCAATACTCGCTGCATCTCTTGACTATGTATTTTGACCACTCCATCAATAACACAAGCTGCATCACTGTGGCTGTAATTCACATTTTGAGTGATTGCATCAAGAACATCCCTTCTCCCTTTGTATAATTCCTGAAGACTCAGAATCAATGCCGCATCTTCTTCACAGGAAGAATGCATATAATAAATATAAATTATTCTATATTTTTGTCAATAAAGTACTGTACTGAATCTAGTGACAACCATACACTAGCGCGTCTCATCCCTTTCTTTTATTGCATGGATCACGGAGATGTCATCTTGCGGTTCCAGGACGTGTCGTTTCACTACGATCACAAAAAACCCGTGCTCACCGAGGCGAGTTTTTCGATCCGCGAAAACGCCAAGCTCACGATCGTCGGTCAAAACGGCGCCGGGAAGAGCACAATCTTCAAGATGATCATGCGGGAGATCAAGCCGACCGAAGGAGAGATCCATATCAAGCGCGGAACGACCATCGGCATCGCCAAGCAGGTCGTGGCAAAAGAGGATCTGGAGAAGACAGTTTTGCAACTCTTCACCGGCGCATTCACCGAAAAGAAATACGACATCGAGAAGCATATCGCCCGCGTCCTGGATGCCGTGCATCTGCATGCGCCGCTCGACAAAAAAGTCGTGGCGTTCTCCGGCGGTCAGAAAGCGCGACTGCTCCTTGCGTATGCCCTCATCCAAGAACCCGATATTCTGCTGCTCGATGAGCCGACCAATAACCTCGACGCCCAAGGGATCGACCATCTCACGAGTTTTTTGATAGATTACGACAAAACCTGCATCGTGATTTCCCACGACGCCACGTTCCTCAATAGCTTCACACACGGCGTGCTCCATCTCGATCACTTCACGCACAAGGTGCAGCAGTACGTGGGCGACTACTTCGACGTCGTCGAGCAGATCGAGGCACAAATCGAACGCGAACAGCGCTTAAACGCACGGATGGAAAAAGACATCATCGATCAGAAAGAGAAGATCAACTTCTTCTCTCATAAAGGGGGAAAGATGCGCAAACTTGCGAGCAAAATGCGCAGCGCCGTGGAGGAAGCGGAAGAAAATAAAGTGGACGTACGTCAGGAAGAAAAAACGATTCCTGCATTCAGCATCGACATTTCTGAATGCTCGACGTCCCTCGTCCAGATCACTTCGCTGACGGTCATGAAGGACCACAAGCCCACGAAGAAGAAGGTGGATGTGACGGTACGCAAGCGCCATCGCGTCCTCATTACCGGCCCCAACGGCATCGGCAAAAGCACGCTTCTGGAAGCCCTGGCCTCCGGAAAGGAAAAGGGCGCAGTGATGACGCCTGGCGTGAATGTGGGGTACTACCGCCAGGATTTCTCGGGACTTCCCATGGAGAAAACCGTGTATGAAACTCTCGAAGAAGTCATGGAAAAACCGAATCGTCAGGATATTTTTGCAACGGCTTCGCGCTTCCTGCTTCCAGGAGACAAGGTGCAAAACAAAGTGGGGTCACTCTCCGAGGGGCAGAAGGGGCTTCTGTGCTTTGCGCGATTCGTACTCCAAAAACCCACGCTCCTGATCCTCGATGAACCCACGAACCATATCAACTTTCGGCATATCCCTGTCATCGCGCAGGCTTTGAACGAATACGAAGGCGGCATGATCATGGTCAGCCACGATCATGAATTCCTGGGACAGATCGCGATGGATCAGGAGTTGGATTTGGGGAAGCTGTGAGGAGTCTTAACAAAAACCGTAATAAATATTGGAGCGGGTTACTGGAAGTTATGACAACTCTGGCATGCTCCTTTAGGTATTTTCGTCCGCTAATGGAGCTTTGATCATGAATAGTCTGCGGCCATCATTCCATTGTGGTGCGCCTTCCTCTGAATATCCCCACTTACGATAGATGTTCAACGCGGGGTTTTTGAGATGAACAGCGAGAGCTTGGTAGACCGTTTTTTGAGCATGTTCAACTACGGCTGGGACACATGTTTGCTCAAAATGTCGGTGCAGTTTTGTGGAAAGTCCCTGTCCCTGCGAATTTCGATTTACCAACATCCAAGTGATGTATGCGAGCAACACTTGTTCTTTATCGCGAGGATCCCATTCAAGCAAGCCTGCAATGCCTTCGTTTTCTTCGCAAATCAGCAGCAATGTTTTTACTTCAAGAAGCCTTCGGTAGTCATCAGGAGTCTTGCGAAGGGCGATTGTTTCAGAATTTTCGCTTGTACTCTCATCATCGAAAACAGGTACAGTCGTTCTGAAGAGATCACACACAGCTTCAAGCTGTGCAGTTGATGGGTGACGCTCACGATTAAAAATCTCAACGTGTGACTCCAGCATATTATATTTATAAATTAAATTTAGTATTTAGTCAATGGAGCGGGTGAACGGAATCGAACCGTCGTCACCAGGTTGGAAACCTGGGGTAATAGCCATTATACGACACCCGCAGAGGAAAAGACCGGACCGATAAATAATACCGAAATGTGCAGCAATGCACGAGACCTTCCTACCAAAAGATCCCCTTCATCAAGAATCCACTTATATCCACCAATAGTTCGGACGTGAATATTCATTGAGCTCCCGCATTCGCCGAATGCACCTAGCAGGCTCCCATTTCATTAATGCCTTTTACAAGCCATTCTTTTCGTAATGGTAATCGGGTGCATAACGCATTGTTTTTCGTGACTCTTCCTCTTTCCCTACGCATAATCACCTCATGAAGAATCATCTTTTCACCCTTCTCCAAAAAGCAGGTTTTCGTGATGAGGAAGCGCAATTGTATTTGGCGCTGCTCAAGCTGAAGAAAGCAACGCTGACGGAATTGCACGTACAGACGAAGATGAGTCATACGACAACATACCGAACGATTCATCGTTTGATAGATCGTGGACTGATTGAGCAAATACCACTCAATAAGAAACAGTCTGTGTACAGATCACTATCTCTTTCACCTTTGATTTCTTCCATTGAAAAGGAGAAATCACGGATTCGTAAGTTAGAGTTATCACTCAAGAAATTCGATCACCTATTACCGTACATGGATCTCGATGATACGAAGCCATCGTCCGGCTCTTGCGTAGAAATACACGAAGGCATCGATGCATTTCATGAAGAGTATCTCAAATTGCCGGAACTCGGGCACGATGAATTCTTAGCTATCGGGTCTTCCGATAGTTTCTGGAAGGCAAGCAACGCAAGCATTGATTCTTCACTGGAGAGATCTTTTGTCAGCAGACGTCTGAAGAACAATGTCTATTCCCGTTCGATGATGGTTGCATCAAACGATGCGGAGAAGATTGCGAGGAATGATGCAAAAGAAATGCGAACGACAAAAATGAAGGAGCAATTACCTGTGATGAGCAATATGTTGATGATGAGTGGGAACCAAGTGTCACACTTTGTCTGTGATGTGGATTTTCCGCATGTCATCGTCATCCGCGATCCGGAATTAGTCGCGATCCACAAAAACTATTTTGAAGATCTGTGGAGATCCTAAGGGTTTTCTTTCATGTTGCTGAAAGAAAAAAGCGGTATTTTTCCTCTCTGGGAAGCCTTCTTTCTGCAAGCGTAGGATGAAAATTGATTTGCACATGGCCTCGACTACGCTCTTCATGTTTTCCCCATTTTCTCTTATGAAATCCGCAATTATTATCGATGATTCTTTACCAATCGGTTTGCTGGCAAACACCGCAGCATGCATTGCAACCGGGCTCTTTCATCATCAACCAGAAGCCTATGGTCCGGAAATTCATGGGTCAGATCACACATTCATTCCCATCACCAAAATTCCCATTCTTATTCTCAAGAAGGGCAAGCGGGATTTTGAGGAGATTCTTCGACGCATCCAGAGCACAGATCTTCGTCATATGATCTTCACGAAAGAGGCGCAATCCACGGCAGACTATAATGAATATGTAAAACGCACAGAGGGCAAAAGCCTTTCTGCATTGCACATCATAGGCATAGGAATTATTGGAGACGATACGCAGGTGACCAAGGTGGCTGGGGATATGCCGCTTTTGAGATAAATTCATTCCTCACTGCTCACTGAAGAAACGGTATCCGATCCAGATCGACATTCCCTCCGCTCAAAATTATCCCTACGTTCTGCCGATAGAACCTGCTATTTTCTTTGAGCACTGCGGCATAAGCAACTGCCCCCGAAGGTTCCACGGTCACACGCAATCGTTCCCAAAGCTGGCGCATGGCAGAGGAAATTTCCTCGTCATCGACGCGAATGATGTCATCCACATGTTGCTGAATGATGGGGAACGTCTTGTCCCCAAGCTTCGTGATAAGCCCATCAGCAATCGTATCGACCGTGGGATTTCCTTGAATCGATCCGGAATACAATGAACGATAGGCATCATCTGCTCCGGAAGGCTCTCCCGCGATGACCTTTGTCTGTGGAGAAAAGTAATGGGCAGCAAGAGCCGTGCCACTCAGCAATCCCCCTCCCCCGACCGGCACAACAATTGCGTCCAGATCGGGTACATCTTCCAAGAGCTCTTTTGCCGCCGTCGCCTGACCCGCGATGATTCTGTAGTCGTTGAACGGATGAATGGTGACAGCCCCTGTTTTTCGCTGTACATCGAGAACCATTTGTTCACGAGGACCGTCTCCTGGTTCGCATTCCACAATCCTGCCGCCGAATTCGAGAACATTGCGCTTCTTGATCGCATTGGCATTCCTCGGCATGACAATTGTTGCAGGAATCCCCATTTTCTTTGCCACGAGTGCAAACGCCTGGGCATGATTTCCCGATGATTGCGTCAGGACTCCGCGCTTCCGATCCTGAGGTGATAGCGAGAGCAGCGCGTTCATGACACCACGAATCTTGAAGGAACCGACGTCTGGCATCAGGCACTCCATCTTGCAATGCACACCAGCATCGGCGGCGCGATCCAATGCCTCGGAACGCATTACGGGTGTGCGGGGAATATGCTCAGCAATGCGCTCGTGAGCATCAATGATGTCTTGCTTTGTGGGGATACGGTCCATGGTTGGTGGGGAAAGGTGTGGACATTCAAAGCCATGTCTCGCTATATTCCAATCTGGCGGTCAGTTTCGCCATCCTTCGTCCGCCGAGACGGACTTCGGCCGGCAGGCCACCTCGTCCTATGCGACATCTCCAACCCCTCCTTGAAGACATTGGCCTAAACCACCATGAAAGCACGGTCTATCTCCAGCTTTTGCAAGCCGGGGAGCAACCGGCATCGATGGTATCCCGGCAAACCCATATCCCACGAAGCACCGTGCGTGGAGCACTTGATAAGCTCTGTGAACGCGGCATTGTTCGAAAACTCTACAAGCGCAACACGCAATACTATCGATGTGAGGATCCCGCCGCCCTTGTCCGACATCTGCAAAGTCGCATCACAGACGATCAACTCAATATCAAGCGCGTTACAGCCACACTCCCCCAACTCAAGGCACTGCTGCGCAAAGACTCTGTGATTCCCAAAGTGAAGTATTTCGAAGGTGCCAAGGGCGTCATCGAAGCCTTCAACCACAGTCTATTTGCCGATGACATCGAGGAAATACTGTTTTTCACGTCGTACTCCTTCATCCGGAACTCCTTCATTCTTAAGAATGATGATGATTTTTACATCCCGTTGCGTATCAAGAAAGGAATCCGCATGCGGGTGCTCGTGGGAAAACGCAAAGATCTCGATCCACGGAAGAAATATAATGACCCGACAGAGCTACGGGAGCGACGCTATATCCCCGAGCGATTCACGTTGCCCGGTAATATCCACATCTACGGGAATTTCGTCGTCTATTTCTCCGCAGACGCAACGGAACATATGGCTGTGCTCATTGAGAGCGCAATGATGGCAGATACGATGCGGGCACTGTTTGAATTTATGTGGGAGAAGTGCGTATAGGATGCTCGGACTGTTCCAAGCGTCCATGGAACGTACTTTTTCTCTTTCTGAAGCCAGAATAATGATATAGATGTTTTTTTATGGAAGACCAGATCTCCCGCATACGAAATAGGCACCATACATTGAGCCGCTATTCCCCATGTATGCATGTCCCATTTCTCCCTTTCCATCGAAGAAGAACTTGAGCTCGATATCCAGCGTTTGCGCGAAATCCGGCAACGTGCAGAGGAGATCGTCCGCGACCACGGCTGGAGCGAAAGTGACGAGGACTTTGAAATCCAAGTCGAGGAAGAAGCCAAAGTCCAATGGAATGAGGAATGCGAGCGGGAACGCCGTTTTGAGGAAGAACAGGAAATAGAGGAAGACCTCCTCTGGGAAGAGCATCTACGGCATCTCGATCGAAAACATTCCCCTGTGCTCCCATGACCAATACCAAAATGCCTTGCGCACCGGCATCAGTGTACGTTATGATGTACACTATGGAAAGAACAGTACCAGCCACGCAGGCTCGAAGACAATTTTTCAAACTTCTTGCAGAAGCGGGAAAGGGTGCCCATGTGAAGATCACATTTGAGGGGCATCCTCCAGTGATCTTGGTTTCCGAAGAGGAATTTGAAGGGTTGATAGAGACGCTGGAAGTGATGTCGGATCCTGTACTCATGAAAAATATCCGCGCAGGGTTGCGCGAGAAAGGAGGTACGGAATGGTCGGTTGTCAAAAAGAAATTACACCTCTAACGCATGTACATTGTTATTCTGAAGCCTAGAGCAGAGAAACAACTTTCCAAACTGAGAGAGAAGGATCGTACGCGCATCAAGTCCGCCATTGATCAGCTTTGGGAGAATCCGTATTTCGGGAAAAAGATGGATGGTTCACTCGCAGGATGCTATTCCATTCGTGTTTGGCCCTGGCGCATCATCTATGTGATACAAAAGGATATTGTTACCGTCACCGTCGTCGCTATCGGTGACAGGAAGGACATCTACAAGAAATTACGAGGATGATACCCTGGGATACTATTCCTTCTTCTTCAGCCTTAGCGCTGCCGAATTGATGCAGTACCGCTGCCCACCTTTTCCGGGACCATCCGGAAACACATGCCCGAGATGCCCACCACAACGGGCACACTTCACTTCCGTGCGTTGTTGCATCCAGGAATTGTCTTCTGTCGTGGCAACCGCTTCTTCGCCCGCCGGTTTCGTGTAACTCGGCCATCCCGTACCGGATTCAAATTTATCCTTGGACGAAAATAATTCCGCACCGCAGCCCGCGCAGAGGTACATCCCTTTGTCGTGGCAGTTCCAGTATTCGTTAGCAAACGGCGGCTCCGTTCCGCATCCTCTGAGTACATCAAACTGTTCGGGAGTCAGTGTGCTCTTCCATTCGGCATCTGTGCGTTCTAAAGGCTTATCGTGCATGAGAAAAGTATAGCGTACGACTCACGACCTCCCGACCTCACGATTTCCCATACATTTCCAGAGTGCTCCAATACCCAAGATGTATAGCACATACGCTCCCACTTCCAATACTGTGGGATCGCCGTTGTAGCCGATAAGCGCCCGCAACGTTCCGCCGATTGCTCCATGGTCATGCAAGAGAGGATAGGAACCATTTGCAAGCACAGCGGGATTGATATCCCAGAGAACGGTAGATCCAAACACAATCACTGATGCTTCCTGAAATTCATGGAGTCCATGAGCGAGCAATCCCGCAGCAAAGAGAATGAGCATGGTATTGGTAACACGGAAGACCCATTTGAGGGGAAGCACATGAAAACCCTTCAGCATGAGGAAGCTGAAGCCCAATGCGAAGGCTATCCCTGCGATGGCCCCGACTTCCTGGAAGATTTCCTGCGTATGCAGGATGGAAGCCTGCAAGAAAAGCACTGTTTCCGTTCCCTCGCGGACAACCGCAAGAAAACTCATGAGGAAAATACCGAAGATGGATCCCCTGCTGAGATGCTCTGCCGCCTTTGACCCCACGCGACTACGCATCTGTGAACCGACCTTGGACATCCAGAGAATCATCCAAGTGATGAGACCGGATGCGAGGAGCATCGTAAAGCCCTCGGCAACTTCCTCCGCGTGTCCACCGAGAGAGGAAAAGAGCCACCGAATGGAAAGAGCAACAAGCAAACTCGCAACGAGTCCGGCCATCACGCCGTTCCAGAGCATGAGCCGAAGTTTTCGCTGCCCAAGTCGATCGAGTACCGTCATGACGATCACGACCACAAGAGAGGCTTCGAGAGTTTCGCGGAAGGTGATGAGGAAGGCAGCTGCCATGATTGTCATCACAAGAAACGCACGTGGCGGACGATGACGAAAGGAATATAGCATGATACTCTGACATTGTGAACAAGCGTTTCGTCCTCATCGGCCTCTTTTTGGCAACGGCGCTCCTCCCGGGAATCACTGCCGCCCAAGACGGCGTGACAGCCACGGATGAGGCACAGCTCACCAGCCTCTACCGATCCCTATTAAAGGCTCCGCAAGATCCCTATATCCTCAAGCGCATCAGTGAAGAGCGATCGCAGATCCGTGCGGCTATCGAAAAAGAAGTGCGCCTTACACCTCGACCCTCTGAAGAAACTCCGACACCCCCAGGCGATGGCCAGGTACTCCCGACGGCAATCGACCAGCAACGAGCCCTTGTGACAGGGCTTGAAGAAAGGTTGAAGGAACGCCGCGTGGACAGAGATCTCCTTCTTGCTGAAGAAGAGAAGTACTACGGAGAAACTCCGCCGACAGATACTGGCGAAACCGATGATTTCCGTCTGACGAAAAGTCACGAGGAACTTCTGGCAAAAGTGGCGATCGCGGAAGAGCGCATCGCCGTGCTGGAATCGGTACTCTCTCTGGAGCAAGAACGCTTGAGCAAGCTGACCCGCGACCAGTGGATCGCACAGTTTGGTGACATCATAGCAATCCTCACCTATATCGCGACGTTCATTGGAATTATCGTGGGCGAGCGACTGATCCGTAGCATCCTCGCGCATCGTATAATGCAACCTCAGAAACGCTATGTAGCCACAAAGATCTTTACAACGATCACCTACATGATCGTACTGATCTGGCTCCTCACAACAGTCTTTTCCAAAAATCCCAATATCCTTACGTCGCTGGCGATTGTCGGCGCAGGGCTTGCAGTTGCGCTCCAGGACGTGGTGAAAGACATCGTCGGCTGGATCATGGTTCTGCAAAAACGCCTGTATATCCTTGGGGATCGCATTTCCGTAGGCTCCTATACGGGGGATGTCGTTGATCTGAGCTTGTTTCGGACCACCCTTCTGGAGGTACACACCTCTCCGACAGCTGCGGTTCAAGAACGCACCGGACGTACACTCTATATGCCAAATGCCGCGGTGCTTACCAATGACGTGATCAGCTTCAACCGCACCTCCGATTTTCTCAAATCAGAGTTGAAGTTCGTTCTGACACTGGAGAGTAACTGGGAAAAAGCCGAAAAAATTCTCCGTGCGATCCTCACAGAAATAACGGGGAAACACATTGAAGCCGCCCGAGATCAGTATAACTCCCGTACGAAGACACTGTTTATTCAGCACGACCCCTTGGGCTCCACGCTCTACACCGATATCGTGGGCGATGGCATCGAAATGACGCTGCGGTTCACGATCCCCATCGGCATGCGACGAGAGGTTGGAAGCGAGATCGTTCGAGAGGTGCTAAAGAGATTTTCTCTGGAATCAGATATTGGCCTCGCGTACCGCACGAGCATGGTCTATAACACGGAGCATAAGCCGCCACCGCTCTTTCGTGAAAGGAAAACCTAACGGTTTTCCTCTACATATTCAGAAAATACCTATGCACTGCAGCCTCCCCTCGCACTTCCGGATGACACGTACTTGCGAGAAATCTTCCCTGACGTACAAGCACGGGATTGCCATCACATGATGCAAGAATCTCCACATCCTTTCCGACCCGTGTAATTTTAGGAGCGCGTATGAAGGCAACGGGAACCGTGCCAATGTCAGTGACAACAATATCGGCGTGAAAACTTTGCAATTGCGTGCCATAGGCATTGCGATCGATGGTCATGTCAATAAGACCTAATTCTTCTGGAGCATTTTTCCCAAGAATTTCTTGTGCCAGCAAAATCGCGCCGGCGCAGGTGCCAAAGATTGCGAGCGTTCCCTCTGTTGCTCTCTTTAATATTGCCGGACGAATGCCGGAACTCGTAAGAAGCTTTCCCATCACCGTGCTTTCGCCGCCAGGAATGATCAAGTGACTGCATTCTGCGAGATCCTCCGGCGTGCGGACTTCCCTCACTTCGACGTTTAATGCATGCAACACAGCCATGTGCTCTGCGAAATCTCCCTGTAATGCTAAGACGCCAATGATCATAAGATGATTCTCCATTGGTAATGCTCTATTTTCAATTCCCTGCCCCGCGAAGCTCCTACCTGTCCACCGTAGCTTTAGCAAAGTGGAAGAGCGAAGTGGGGTCAATTTCTTACCACCCCCTCTCCTGCATCTTCGTCTCCAATGCCCCGATTTCCAGCCCACGCATCAAGTCCCCCAACCCCTCGGAAACCTTCACAAGCAAAGCTGAATCCTGCCAGTGCGTGGTAGCCTCGACAATGGCTTCAGCCACACGCGAAGGATTCGCAGATTTAAAGATACCCGAACCCACGAAAACTCCTTCGCAGCCGAGACTCATCATAAGTGCTGCATCCGCGGGCGTTGCAATACCTCCCGCGACAAACGTCACCACAGGCAGTCGTTGATCTTTCTGAACACATAGGACGAGCTCCTCCGGAACGCGCTGCTCTTGAGCAAATTTTTTGATCAATCCGGAGGTCATCCCCTTGAGCTCTTCTATCTCCCGCCGAATCTGCTTCCAGTGCCGCACCGCTTCAACGATATTTCCCGTACCTGCCTCCCCTTTCGTCCGAATCATTGCAGCACCTTCTCCGATTCTCCGTAATGCCTCGCCGAGGGTTCTCGCACCGCAGACAAACGGAATCTTGAAAGGTTTTTTATCAATGTGATCGAAGGGATCTGCGGGCGTGAGGACTTCTGACTCATCGATGAAATCGACTGCGAGCGCTTCAAGGATGCGTGCCTCTGCACTGTGCCCAATGCGCACCTTTGCCATTACGGGAATAGAAACCGCTGCCTGGATAGCACGAATTAATTGCGGATCACTCATGCGTGCAACTCCTCCTTGGCTACGGATATCCGAAGGCACGCGCTCCAGTGCCATCACCGCGCACGCACCACTGTCTTCAGCAATTTTCGCCTGTTCGGAAGTCACCACATCCATGATGACGCCGCCTTTGAGCATACGGGCAAGATCTTCGCCGAGGGTGTTACGATTGGTCATTATGCGTCCAGTATTAAGGACATGAAACAATAATCCAAGGAAAACATTCGTATATAATCCCCCCATGACCCACCGCACCGTCATCCTTGTCGATCAAGAGAATCATGCCATTGGCACGGAAGAAATCGTTGCAGCCCACAGCGGCGAAGGGCAGCTGCACCGCGCATTTTCGGTCTACGTATTCCGGAATTTTGGAAAGGAACTCCTCATTCAGAAACGCAGCAGCAAAAAAATGCTCTGGCCCGGGTTCTGGGCGAATAGTTGCTGCAGCCACCCGGCAGAACATGAATCGCCGGAAGCAGCAGGCAAACGCAGGCTCCAGGAAGAGCTCGGCTTCACGTGCGACCTAAAACCTGTTTGCAGCTTCGTCTACCGGGCAGTGGATCCAGAGCAACGTGGCGTAGAGCATGAATACGTGACAGTGCTCCTCGGCCTCGTCGATGAAACAGTAAAAGTGATTCCCAACCCTGAGGAAGTCGCGGACTTTGATTGGATGCCACTTCCCGTACTCAAAAAAGAAATGCGACTCGATCCGCAGAAATTTGCACCGTGGTTTCACTTGGGAATGAATGCGATACGAGAGTCTTTACCAAACTGAGTATTCTGTATTAAGTATTACGTATTAGGTATCGCAAGCGAATACGTAATACCTAATACTTAATACATAATACTTCCAACGCTAAGCTCTACACATGTCCGCCCAATCTCTACATTTAGCTTTAATCCCCGATGGCAACCGCCGCTGGGCCAAAGAACATGGACTGATGCCGTGGAAAGGCCACGAACAATCGGCAAAGAATTTTCGCTCTATCGTGGAGTGGTGTGCAAAAAGCGATCGCATTTCGACTCTCACGTTCTGGGCGTTCTCTACGGAAAACTGGAAACGCGACCCCGATGAAGTGAAAAAACTCATGGATATTTTCGAGCAGGGCATCCGCCGGGAACGTGCATCGCTCAAAGAACGAAAGATTCATGTTGCACACTCCGGTCGCACGGATCGCCTGTCCCCTTCCCTGAAAACGTTGATGGAGGAAGCTCTGCTCGATACGCCAAGGGAGCAATCGACGTTTACGCTCCATGTCGCCTTAGATTACGGCGGAAAAGACGAAGTCGTTCGCGCGATAGGTCGGATGAAAAGCGGAGCAGATGTCACGGAAGAAACCGTACGAGCACATCTTGACCATCCCGAACTTCCCGATATCGATCTCATTATCCGTACCTCCGGCGAACACCGAACCAGCAACTTTTTCCTGTGTTCCTGTGGCAGGCTGCGTATGCGGAGTGGGTGTTTTTGGAGAAGCATTTTCCGGATCTTACGGAAAAAGATATTGCGACGGCGATCGAGGATTTTGATCAGCGGCAACGGCGCATCGGGGCATGATCAGTGATCGCGCGTAAGGAGTGACTCTCCAAGACTTTCCAATGCTTCTGCCTTTTTCCCGAAAACGGAAATGGCCTTCATTGCATTTTCAATGAGCATCTCAGCCCGTTTCCGACTTTTTTCCACTCCAAGCAATGCCGGATACGTGCATTTCCCCTGCGCCTGATCTTTGCCAATCGTCTTCCCTGCTTTCGCGGCAGTGCCTTCAACATCGAGAAGGTCATCCGTGATTTGAAAAGCGAGTCCTACATGTTCCCCGTACTTCGTTAACGCTGCGAGTCGATCCTGCGAAGCGTTCGCAATAATTCCTCCCATCCGGAGAGCACACCGAATCAGCGCTCCTGTTTTTCTGCGATGCAAGAGATCCAACATTTCGATCTTTGCATCATCCCCAAGCCCCTGCATATCCATCGATTGCCCCCCAGCCATACCGTTCGGTCCCGCAGCTTCGGCTAATTCCTGAATGCAGGAAAGTGCAGTCGCAGCCGGATGTATCTGACTTGCGAGCACTTCAAACGCTCTGGCAAACAAAGCATCTCCCGCAAGAATCGCCTGCGCCTCGCCGTATACTTTGTGATTCGAGGGTTTCCCCCGGCGCAGATCATCATCGTCCATCGCGGGAAGGTCATCGTGAATCAGGGAAAAGACATGCACCATCTCGACTGCGCATGCGGCGGGCATCGCTTGTTCGATGGAACCACCGCAGATGTCCGCTGCAAATAATACGAGTAAAGGGCGGATACGTTTTCCGGGAAGAAGCAGCGAATAGCGCATGGCTTCGTTGAGCGGTGCATTGGACGATGCATCGACCGGGCAATAGCGATCGAGGGCGTGCTCGATTGCGGGGAGATGAGCCTGGGTAAATTGCTCGAAGGGATTATTGAGCATGACATTCCTATAATAGATCGGAATATGTAGATCCCAAATCAACCCGGAGGCGGATGCGTACAGTGCCCGTACGATCATCCAGGCCTCCGGGACCCCCGCAATCGGCAAGCCGACTGGAGAGTGATCCTTCCAGCTGTGCCCGGCTACAGCAAGTGAAAGGACAAAAACCATCGTAGAACGCAGGAATTGACTGTCAATCATAAAACCATGAACATGGATCTCTGTATGTCCAAAGCAGCAACCTATTCCACATCGGCTCCGGGAAAAATCATCCTCTGCGGGGAATATGCCGTCGTTTTCGGTCACCCGGGCATCGCCGTTCCTGCGGAGTTTCGCGTAGAGGTGACCTACAAACCCAACGGCAAAGATTGGGCAATTACCTGGGAAGGCGCCACCGGAGATCCGAAGAAAGCCAATACCTACGTGCACACCATTCTGGATGCCTGTGCCCTGCAGCAAACGATACAACCGGGCGCACTGCACATCAAAAACAGCATTCCTCTTGGCAAAGGCATGGGATCTTCCACGGCGCTGACCATTGCGATTGGTCGGTGCGTGTTCGGATCTGTAGCGGAGTTTCATGAAACTCCGCAACAGATCCGTGAAAAAATCCTCTCCGTCGAAAACATCGTCAACCCCGGCAACAGCGGCATCGATTTTGCCGTGATCTGGGAGGAGCGACCGGTGTATTTCAAAAAAGGACAACCGGCAGCGCAGATTGCGCTTTCACCAGAAATTTCCGATGCATTAAAAAGCGCGGAGTTGATCGATACTGGCCCCCCGCATGAAGCCACTCCGGAGCTCGTCACGTGGATGCTTTCACGGCATGTGGCGGGAGAACCCGCAATCGAGAAGGCAATTCACACGATCGGTGCCTGTGCTGCTCGTCTCAAGAACGGAGAGGATTTTGCCACCGTTATCCGTAACCATCATCAAGCACAAATCCATCTGGGAATCGTGAATACGAAAACACAAAGTCTGATCAAAAAAATTGAACAAGAAGGAGGGTGTGCGAAGGTGATTGGCGCGGGGGGGAGAACGGGAGGAAGTGGGATGGTTCTTGCTTTTGATGCAGATCCTAAGATTGCTGAAGCGATGGGCTTTAAAATAATTGAAAATTGACCCCACTTCGCTCTGAGGAGCTTCGCGGGGCAGGGAATTGAGAAGTAAAATTGCGGTACACTCTTCTCATGGTCACCGCTCAATC
>VMGQ01000013.1:0-4205 GCA_007376635.1 Candidatus Peregrinibacteria bacterium Greene1014_49 | reverse complement strand
TATCGCCCTGATCAAATACTGGGGGAATCGCCACAATGCCTTCCGCCTGCCAGCTGCAGACAGCTGCTCCGTAACCCTTGATTCTCCGAGTGTGGAAATCACCGTCGACCATTCTCCCGTGTTTCATCTACAATCTTTTCTGCCGGATGGAACGGAGAAGATTCTCAAGGAGAAAGATAGCGCACGCATCGAGGAACATTTGAGTCTCACGAAAGAATTTTTGAGTACGCTGCATCTTACCGATGCGATTCCGGAATCGGTTTCGATTATCATTCGTTCAGCAATCCCCCCCGCCATTGGTATCGCTTCTTCCGCTGCGGTCTTTGCGGGTTTGGCTACGGCATATGCAAAACTTGTAGAACGTGATGAGAAGACCCCAATCGCAAATCGCAAATCGCAAATCGCAAATCCGTCATTGCGCGATATCTCCATCATCGCCCGCCTCGGCTCCGGCTCCGCCGCCCGCAGCATCTTCGGCGGCTTCGCAGCCCTGAAGAACCTTAGCAACCAGGAATTAGCAACCAGCAACCCTATCGCCTCCGCTTTCGCAGAACAAATCGCCCCACCCGAGCACTGGCTCCTCCACGATTTCATCCTCGTCCCTACGATGGAAGAGAAAAAAATCGGTTCGACGGAAGGTCATCACATGGCACACACGAGTCCGCACTTTCAAAAACGTATAGAGTCGATCCGTACGCGCAGACAGCAAACCTGCATTGATGCGATTCTCAAAAAAGATTTTGAAGCGCTCCAAAACATTGTAGAAGAAGACTGCTGGGATATGCATAACGTGATGCAAACGCAGACTCCTCCACTCCATTATCTCAATGATGAAACGCACCGAATTGTCGATGAAATTACGGATTTGCGGGAAAGGGAACATCTCCCGGTACTCTATACGATGGACGCAGGACCAACGGTGCACCTGTTCTGTACGGAAGAAGCGGTGAATGCTGTTCGGGAGTATGCACAGGCGCAGAAGAATTGTCGGATCTTTGAGGCAAAAATAGGGCAAGGGGCTAGTATTGTAGGGTAAGTACATACTATGAATCTTCGTTCACTACCACCAAATCTCAACGCCTCTGAGCGCATCGAAGCCCGTCGCGCCATGATCGAACGCGAGCTCAATGTCGATTGCTCTGCACTCGCAGTCAACTCTGCTGCACTTGGTCACGCCGAGGAGCGCAATTGCGAGAACATGTTCGGCACAGTTCCGATTCCCGTGGGACTTGCAGGCCCTCTCACCATCACCTTGAGTGATGGCACGGAGACGACCGTACACCTGCCGCTGGCAACGACCGAAGGTGCGCTTGTCGCGAGCGTGAACCGGGGGTGCAAGGCACTCCGGGGTGTACGAGTGGACACGAGGTCGAAGTATCATGGAGTGACCCGATCCATTGCCTTCCGCCTTAGCAACCAGGAATCAGCAACCAGTAATTGGATCCTCGAACATGAACAAGAATGGAAATCTGTTGGCGAAGCAACGAGTAGTCATTTGAAGATTTTGTCTTATGAGATTGATGAGCAGGATGACCACCTCTTCCTTACGATTGCCGCGGATACCGATGAAGCGATGGGCATGAATATGGTAACGATTGCCGCGCAGGCCATTGGTGAATACATCCAAAAAACGACGGGCACACAATTCATTACCGTCGCCGCCAACGTCGACTCGGATAAAAAACCGAGTGTACGTACATACACCAAAGGCCGTGGCTACGAAGCCTCAGCAATATGCACTGTGCCATCTGCGATAATTACGGATATCCTTAAGACGACTCCCGAAGCAATCCTTGCTGTTGCCAAAGCCACTGCCACACCGCAAATATCATCGCAGCGCTTTACCTCGCCACAGGCCAAGACGCAGCGCACGTTGTCGAAGGATCCCTCGCCGATACAACTGTTGAATCCATTGCCGAGGGAATAAAAATCAGCGTTCGCATTCCTGCCCTTCTCCTCGGTATTTGTGGCGGCGGTACAACTCTTCCTGCGCAATCCCAATGCCTGGATGTGCTCCTCAAATCGCAAATCATCAATCCGACTTCGGCTCCGGCCTCCGCCGAGACGAGTCGCCAATCCCAAATCGTTTCCTGCCATCTTCTCGCCGAACTCTTCGCGGCAGCAGTTTTAGCAGGAGAACTCTCTCTTCTCGCAGCGCAAGCAAGTCACACACTTGCAAAGGCTCACAAAGCTCTCGGCAGACTTGTCCACCGAAGCAGTACGCCTCAGCCGGACTGCGAAGGTGGATGATCACATAAAGTACTCACCATTTATTGACTTATGTAACGGTACGTCAATAATCACCTTACGCTTTAATCCTGATTGCTAGATAGGGAGAAGAGCTAGTGCGACCGTGTCGGTCGTACGAAAGATGTGGCCTTTCGGCCGCAACATGGCTCGTTCTGAGCCGAATCGTTTGTTCCTTCCAAGAAAGTGAGTCAGTACCATGCGAAGAACGCATTGGACCCCAGCGTTTGTGTTGATCGCGGCAGTGCTCGCGATCGTCGGTATCAGCTTCTCAACCCAGGCCAACACGTCAAATGCCACGAACATCACGGCATCGAGTGAAAACGTCCTGACGACGAATGAAGCTGGTCCGACCAACAGTGCAACGATTGCTGTGAATGTGGCGACTCGTGCCACAAACGATGCTGACGCGACCGCCGCTCTCTCCGATGCGACGAACGCCGCTGACGAAGCCACGCTGACGACGCAAAAGTCTGATCGCGCCGAAGTCATCGCTCCGAAGATCGCCGTGGCCAACACGTCGATTCAAGAAGGCAACGCCACAGCGAAGGAAGAAGCCCCCACCTCGGGGGCGAAGTAAAGTCCACCCGGTTTCTGGCGGCTCACGCCGCTAGTCACCACACCAGGTCAGCAATGACCTAGCGACGCCTCCCTGTAATTCTAGCCACAGGGAGGCTAGTTTAAGCTCTGCTTTTTTCTCGCCCAACCTCTCCCCATCCCTCTACAATTCTTCTGACAGCCCTGAATCTTCTGCATCCTCTGAATCCTTCCTCCGCCATCATCGGCTTCGGCCGCTACCTCCCGACTCTGCGCATCACGACGGAGGAAATCGCCAAAGCCCACGGCCAAGACCCCGCAGTGATTCACGGCGGCATCGGTGTGGAAGAAAAAACTGTCCCGGGTGTTGGCGAAGATTCCTTCACGATGGCGTTTGAAGCCGGAAAGCAGGCACTCGATCAGGCGGGCATCCAATCTTCGGAAATCTCTGCGGTGTACGTGGGATCAGAATCCCATCCGTATGCTGTGAAACCGACGAGCGGCATGGTCGCTGCTGCACTGCATGTCCATCCGTTTAGTTTCTGCGCTGATCTGGAATTTGCCTGCAAAGCAGGAACCGCAGCGATGCAGATTGTGGATAGTTTTATTCGTTCGGGACAAGTGCGGTATGGACTCGCAATCGGGTCGGATACTGCCCAAGGGCGCCCCGGTGATGCACTGGAATACACGGCCGCTGCTGGTGCCGCAGCGATGATTTTGGGACCGAGCGACGCCAAAAATGCATTGTGCCGCATCGACTCCACATTGTCGTTTACCTCCGATACTCCCGATTTCTGGCGCGCCAACGGAGAAGATTTTCCGGCACATGCAGGGCGCTTTACCGGAGAACCCGGCTACTTCCACCACATGCGTGAAGTGATTAAAGGAATGCTCGATATCAGCAAAACTTCCATCGCCGACTTCGACCACATCGTCCTCCATATGCCCAATGCAAAATTCCCTTCACGGGTCGCCAAGGAATTCGAGATGAAGAAAGAACAACTGGAGCATGGATTCATCGTTCCCCGGATCGGCAATACCTATGCAGCGTGCTCACTGCTCGGGCTCACCTATGCACTCGAACACGCAAAGAAGGGACAGAGAATTCTGCTCGTCTCCTATGGATCAGGAGCGGGCTCCGATGCGTTCATCCTGACGATGCTCCGTGATGGAAAAGAGCTTCCGAAAGATGAAAGAATTCCGAAATACCTGAGTTATGGGGAATATGTACAAAAAATGTAACCCTACGCCCTACCCCCTACGCCCTATCTTCCGTACACTACTCCGGAATGAACGGAGACATTTTCCTCTCAGGAATTGGCCAGACGAAATTCGGCGAGTGGTGGCAGAAGTCACTCAAGGATCTCATTGAAGAATCCATGAGCGCGGCGATCGCAGATGCGAAGATTTCTCCACTCTCT
>VMGQ01000012.1 GCA_007376635.1 Candidatus Peregrinibacteria bacterium Greene1014_49 | reverse complement strand
AATTGATCACCCCCCCCTCCTACCATCGTCGACAATCCTCCCAAGCCGACCGCATGCAAGGGGGAACGATCGTATCGTTTACGACGATACGCCATCCTCCGGCAGGGCTTCCAGATGTTCCCATGCAATTGGGACTTGTGGCTTTAGACAGCGGTGCGCAGGTCATCGGACAGATCCTCAGCGAACATCCTATGATCGGTGACCGTGTCACGCCCCGCATGCGCCTAGCGCGAGTGACTGCGCAAGGACTCCGCATCTACGAAGTCGCGTATGAGTCCCTTGCGCGTGTCTCCGTACAAGATGATTTTGTATTCGAAGGCTACATTCTCGCGCTCACGGGGCCTTCCGGTGTGGGCAAATCCACCGTCAGTAAAATCCTCAGCAAAGCACTCAGTGAATACGTGACTCCTGTTCCAATCCTCACGACACGCGAAGCGAAAGAATGTGACGAAAGCGAATACATCTACATTGCCCACGAGGAATTTGTCTCCCTTCAAGACCGCGGACTTTTGGCTGCGGCAACGCATATTCCCTCGAATACCGAAGACCGTCTCTATGGGTACCGTGCTTCGGATATCACAAAGATCTGGAAGCAGGGACGCATCCCCGTCGTCGTTACAGAGATGCATTTGCTCCAAGGACTTTCACGAACTTTCGGACGTCGTGCGATTCTTTCTTGTGGACTCCTCCCTCCAGGGCGCAGCCGCCGCGCAATGCTCTCGCAACTCCTCCATCGCCTTCGCTCGCGCGGCCGTGATTCCGAAGAAAGTATCGCAGATCGTGTGAAAAATGCGGGAGCAGACCTCGATTTTTTCACGCAGCGACGAGAGCTCTTCGATCACCTACTCGTGAATGACGATCTCACTTCTGTTGTCGATGCCCTCAAAGGACATGTCCTGCGGGCACAGGAAGAAAAGGCATGATATTTGGCTTCTGAAAAGCAAAAAATACGGATGTAGACAAAAGGTATTTTTATGATGTAGAGACTACCACAAAATCGCCTTTTATGCTAAAATAATAAGATTTATAGCCAAACCGACACAAATCCATGTCTCTACATTCCCTCATGTTCGGATGGGAGTACCCTCCGCTCCACTTAGGTGGGCTCGGTGTGGCGTGCCAGGGGCTTGTGCAGGGACTTCTGCGCAATGGTGTGAAGGTCACACTGGTGCTTCCGCACGGAAACAAAAGTGCCGAGCGTGAAGTAACGGTGCTCTCGACCGATGACTTCTCGGCATCGACGATGACGGTGCCAAGCATGCTGCAGCCGTATGACACGCACGCCAGCTACGATATTCGCGTCAGTAATATATGTCGGGAGGAATGCGACATCTACGGAGGAGATATTGCCGGAGCGATTGAAAATTACACAGCTGCGAGCGTTCAAGTTTCAAAAAATATCACGCCCAATGTCGTGCACTGTCACGACTGGATGACCTACGGCGCTGGTGCAAGAGCATCACAGTACCACCGCGTGCCACTCGTAGCACACATCCATGCCACAGAACTCGACCGCACAAATTTCAAACCCAATGAGTGGATTTACGGTTTTGAAAAACGGGGATTTCAGGCAGCAGATAGGATTATTGCCGTAAGCAAGTACACGAAAAACATGCTCACGGAACACTACGGAATACCCGCAGATAAAATTTCTGTGGTCCACAACGGTGCAAGCGAACACCTCACGTCCTTTGGAAAGAAAAATACGATATCGCTTCACGGACGCAAACATGCACCAATGGTGCTTTTCCTCGGACGCCTTGTCCTCCAAAAAGGACCAAAGCAATTTCTCGACATGGCCAGAATCATCCACCAAAAAAATCCTGATGTGCAATTCTGCGTTGCAGGCGACGGCGACATGCTCAGTGAAATGATCACCTATGCGATTCAGCAGGGACTTTCTGAGTGCGTACTCTTTACGGGAAAAGTGGAAAGCAGAGAAGTGAGCGAGCTGTATCGCCGCGCATCATGTTTCGTGATGCCTTCGCTCAGCGAGCCCTTTGGCCTTGTTGCCCTAGAGGCAGCTGCCCATGGAACGCCCGTCGTCATCAGCAAACAATCCGGAGTGCGCGAAGTCCTCGACCACGCATTCACGGTGGACTTCTGGGATACCGAAAAAATGGCGGACTGCGTCATGACCATCCTCCGCGAAAAACCGCTCGCCATGCAGCTTCGCTCTGAATCATCGCGTGCCATCACGCATCTCACGTGGCAGCACCAAGCAGAAGTTGTCCGATCGATTTATCAACAATTGATCACAACCTGATTCCGCCCGCCGGCCGTAGCTCCCAGAGGAGCGAAGGCTGGAACCCTAACCCTACCATCTCATGCCCTCCATCTGTCTCTACTTCCAGGTTCACCAACCCTACCGCCTCCGCGATCTGCGGATCGGCGACGTTGGCACGATGGATTTGCAGTACTTTGATTGTGAGAAAAATCGCAGCGTGTTCCGAAAAGTCGCTGAGAAATGCTATTTGCCGGCCAATGCAGTCCTTCTGGAATTACTGAATGCGCATCCGGAATTCCGCATCGCATTTTCGATCTCGGGCGTCTTCATCGATCAATGCAAGGAATACGGCGAAGATGTTTTGGAATCCTTCCGGAAGCTTGCTCAAACCGGACAGGTCGAATTCCTCGCGGAGACCTATTACCACTCGCTTTCGAGCCTCACTTCCCTCTCCGAATTTCTCGAGCAGGTGTCCCTCCACGTACGCACCATCGAGGAATATTTCGGGCAGACTCCAAAAATCTTTCGCAATACCGAGCTGATCTTTCGAAATGAACTCGCGCATGTCGCCCGCCTCATGGGATTTGAGGGCATTCTCGCAGAAGGTGCGGACAGAATTCTCGGTGACCGCAGCCCAAATATGCTCTTTACACCCCCAAAATTTCGCTTGAGCGCAGCACAGGAACGGACAATCCGCAAATTCCGTCCGTTTGCAAAAGCAACTAAAAACATCCGTATTCTCTTGAAGAATTACCGCCTGAGTGATGACGTGGCCTTTCGCTTTTCGGATCGTAGCTGGATTGGTTTTCCCCTCACCGCGCCTCGATTCACGGACTGGCTCGTGGGAAGTGGTGGCTTCACGTCAAACCTCTTCATGGACTACGAAACCTTTGGTGAACATCAATGGGCAGACACGGGCATTTTCGATTTCCTGCGGGCACTTCCAAAGATTTGGGAAGAGCGCGGCATCGCTACGCGCACGCCAAGTGAGACGATTAATGCATGGAATAAGAGCAAACAACCAACGGAATGCTTCGACGCACATGAATTTGTCTCCTGGGCAGATCACGAGCGCGATCTTTCCGCATGGCAGGGAAATACGATCCAGGTCGCGGCACTCCAAGCACTGCACGCGCTCGAAAAACCCGTGAAAGCGACGGAAGATCCGAAGCTGATTGATGCCTGGCGCCGCCTCCAGACCTCCGACCACTTCTACTACATGTGCACGAAGTACTGGAGCGACGGCGACGTACATAAGTACTTCAGTCCATACGAATCGCCCTATGAAGCGTATCGACGTTTTTCCCATGCGCTCTGTGACCTCCGCCAGATGCTTAAATCCCGACCCCCCCACTCCCGACGCCCGACTCCCGATCTCACCACTCCCGAATCCTAAACATGCCTCGTTCCCTCGTCCTCGGCAACGGCTGTGTCCTCGCAACGTTTGATGAGCGCCTGCAGATGCGCGATCTGTACTTCCCCTTTGTGGGAATGGAGGACCACACAGCCTACGGCGATGTACATCGCATCGGATTTTTTGTCGAAGGGAAAGGATTTTCGTGGATTTCCGATCCCGATTGGACAGTCGAAATTCGCTATCGCTTCAACACACTTGTCGGTGAATCGATCGCGAGAAATGATCGCCTCGGTCTTTCGATCCGCGTCATCGACTACGTGCATCCGGTGCATAATGTCTTAACGCGCAGATGGTTTCTCTCGACAACAGACGGGCAAAGAAAAACTGTAAAAGTCTTCTTCCATCATGATCTGCATATCTACGGCGACAAGCAGAAAGACACAGCGTTCTATGAACCGTTCACCAATTCCGTCATCCATTATAGACAAACACGTTACTTCCTGATTTCCGCGATCACCGATATGCCCGGAGTGGGCAACGTGAAACGGGATCTGGGAATGTACCCATCGGTACTGCCGAGCAAAGGAACTATCCGAAGCGGCGGCATCACCGACTGGAGCATCGGCAAAGCGGACTACCGTGGACTCGAGGGCACATGGAGAGACGCTGAAGACGGGAGCCTTAGCGGTAACCCCATTGAACAAGGATCGGTCGACTCCACCATAGGCATTACTTGCGCAATAGAGCCGGAGATCGAAACACAAGTCACGCTGCATCTCTGTCTCGGCCGCACGCTCGATGAAGTTGTTGCATTGCAACAGACCGCGCTCACAGAAGGTGATGAACGCCTGGAGCGCCACACGAGCAATTACTGGCGCAGTTGGGTGAGTAAAATCCGCAGAGACTTCGGGGATCTTCCCTCTGGCATAGCCGATCTCTATCACCGCAGTCTTCTCCTCATGCGTATCCACGCCGATAATCATGGCGGGATTGTTGCTGCAGCGGATGCCGACATCATGGCCTTTAACCGTGATACCTATACGTACGTGTGGCCTCGCGATTGCGCGTTCACCTGCATGGCTTTTGATGCCGCAGGATTTTCCGAAGTGACACGGCGGTTTTATCGCTTCTGCAAAGGACTCCAAACCCCGGACGGATATTTGCTCCACAAATACAATCCCGATGGTTCCGTAGGATCTTCGTGGCATGCGTGGTTTAAAAATGGCGAGCCAGAACTGCCCATTCAAGAAGATGAAACCGCGCTCGTGCTCAGCGCCATGTGGAAACACTTCACGCAGCAGCAGGACTTCGAATTCCTCCAGGAAATGTACGAGGGATTCGTGAAGAAAGCCGCAGAGTTCCTGTGTCATTTCCGCGAAGAAAGCACAGGTCTTCCGCTCCCGAGCTACGACCCTTGGGAGGAGCACCGCGGGATTTTCACCTATACGACTGCCTGCGTCGCAGCGGGGCTGCAAGCCGCCGCTCGTATCTGTATCACCTTAGGGCACCACGCACACTCCGAACGCTATCAGACAGCCGCCGATGAAATACGTCAGGCGATGCTCTTCCATCTCTATGACGAGGAGTCCGGACGATTCCTCAAAAAAATCACGCGCCGTAACGGCGAGACCATTGACCGTGACCGCACCCCGGACATGAGCATCGCTGCAATCTGGAAACTGGGAATTCTTCCGGTTGATGACACCCGTGTCATTTCGACAATGCAGCAATTATGTGACCTTCTTCAGGTTCGTACGGTCATCGGCGGATTTGCGCGATACACAGGCGACTTCTATCACGCGACTGCAGAGCCATCAAAAGATATCCCAGGAAATCCCTGGATCATCACCACCCTCTGGGCAGCCCAGTGGAATATCGCTCGAGCGAAGAATACAAAAGAACTTGAACAAGCGCGCGCAGCAATCGAATGGGCTGCTCGGTACGCCACAGATAGCGGCATTCTTCCGGAACAAATACATCCACACACCGGTGCACCACTCTCCGTAGCACCTCTCGTCTGGAGTCACGCAACATTTGTTGAAACCGTTCTGCTATATCTCGAAAAACAAAAACAATTGTTAAACCCCTAACCGTCTCCTACTCCCTACGCCCTACCCCCTACTCCTCGCTACAATGTCCAAGCACCACTCCCGCATGCCACTCCACATCCTCATTCTTCAAATGATTCTTGCGGTTACTCTCGCATCAGCCTCGATGCTCGCTGCAACAGTCGATTTGCCCGAGGAAGCTGCTACACAGGAGAAATCCCAGGCACTTGATCCGCTTTGGGAAAAGCGCAATACACGCGCAGCTCATTTCAAATCGCGCTTCTTGCTCAGCCGCAAAACGGTGGATGCGGGAAATGCTTCTGAAGGAAAGGCTCGGTTGCAACGCGCAGAGCACCGCTACGACTGTCGTGAGAGCGTACGCAAAGCAAATCGCGATCAGCGTTTGGGAAAACTCATATCGTGCATGCGGGAAGACCTGACGCTCACGATGGATATGCTGAAAGCACGGTCGGAAGTGATAGCCGTGCTCCCAGGCGTTTCTCCGGAACTACGCGGACTGGCCATCGCCCGAAGTGAACTCCTCGCAGATGCCGTGAGCACGATAATCGACGGTCTCGATGCCGGTGTATATGAAAACGAAGAAGGACTCTTTGTAGTACGGAAAAATCTCCGCGAGAAATATCTGCTCCCCTACTGGGCATTGCTTCCACGCATGGAAGCTGAGCAAATGCTTTCTTGGATCAGCCATATGCTTCTGCGCGGAAAATCCCTTGCGGAGTCGCTGGATATCACCGCAAAGCTTGCCGAAGCCGAAATGTGCCTAGCGAATGCCGAAGCAGCTCTGGAGGCAGTAGCGGGGGAAAAAGATTTTCAGAAAATGAATATAATGATCAGTCAAGCGCGTTCCACTGCGATTTCCTGCATCAAAATCTACCGGGATGCGATACGTATTCAGGAAAAGGAACTCGCGCCTCCCGAGGAAAAGGTGCAAGAGCCACAGTGGCAAAAGCGGTCTCTCCGTAAATTGCCAAAAATGAAAAATTAGTTATTATAATACATAAGCGCCATTTTGGTGGTTGCTCTTTTTGCTTGCGCACACACGTATACTCGCCGCTCTCATGGCCTCCCCCCACATTGTTCACCGGGTCGTTCACACCAGAAACAAGCACTCGAGAGCCGTGCTCAAAGGGGACACGGTGATCATCCGATTAGCGCGTAATTTATCGCGCACCGAAGAGCAGGATCACATCAGAGATCTCCTCAGAAGAATGACCAGAATCGTTCTCGAGGAACGCACAAAAGTCCTGATCAATCCTTTCGGGCCACTGCTCCATGGAGCACAGCGCTGCACCGTGGAACTCGCAACGGGGAAAAAATTACTGTTCACACTCGAGGCCGGAAAGCGCACGACCGCACGACGCACAAAAGATGGCTGGCGGATTTCCGTGGGACCCGTCTGCCGGCGCGCTACACTGCATCGCTTCCTCTGGAAACTCCTTGGTACCTCCGAGCAAGAGCGCATCACGCGGTTGGTGGATGCTGTAAACGACCGCACGCTAGGAGTACGTATCCGGGGCGTGAAGCTTCGCTTTGCCTCCTCGCAATGGGGCAGCTGTAGCTCCAAGGGCATCATCATGCTGAATGCAGGACTCCTCCTTATTCCCGAACGATACCTTCGCTACATCATCATCCACGAGCTTTCCCATCGTATCCGCGCTGATCACTCCGCGGCCTTCTGGCGGGTGGTAGAGGGGGCGATGCCAAAGTATGATGCTGCAAGAAAGGAATTGATGGAGTATCGGTTGCCAACGCTCTAAAGCTACAATCCCAGCATGTCCAAAGTGAAAACCAGAATCGACGCAGAGATTGTATTGCAGTTTCTTCATGAGAAATTTGATACATCTCTCACTGCATTAACGCTCTTGAAAGGAGGAGAATTGTCCGAAGCTTTTTCCGCAATAGGAAGTGGTAAACGCGATCTCATCATACGCGTAAATAACAATCCGGAAACGTTTGCGAAAGATCGATTTGCGTATGAGCATTTTTGTTCGGCAACCGTGCCGATCCCTGAAGTGCTATTCACTGGGAAAATGGACAATATGTTTGTCTGCGTAACCGAGCGCATGGAGGGACAGACATTCAACAGCCTGATATCGAGTGAACAGATGCACATCATTCCGAAAATGCTTGATTGCCTGGAAGAGATCCATGCAACTGATATCTACGGAACTACGGGATTTGGAAGATGGAATGGTCAAGGCACAGGAATGTTTCCCACATGGAAGGATGCCATTTTGAATATACTGAAGCAGACAATCGTAAATGCGGATTGGTTTTCCTGGGAACAGCTGTTTCAAGAAACTCCAATGGAACGAGACATGTATGCACAGGTCTGCAAAAAAATTCAGGAACTAGCGAAATACCTTCCGGAGCAACGATCGCTCGTTCATGGAGATTTTGGCTATGACAATCTCTTGGTTTCCGGCAACGCGATCACCGCCGTTATTGATTGGGGCGAAGCAGAATACGGAGATCCTCTCTACGATATCGCTTGGCTGGATTTCCACTCTCAAGGCCTTCCATTCAATGAGCAGGCAAAAAAGCGAATTGCCAACATGAAGCATTTCGATGAGAGACTGCTGTGCTACAAGCTTTGCATAGGTCTCGGTTGCCTCGGATTCTGTACAAAAGCCGAAAAAATGGAGGAGTATGCAGCTACGAAGGAAAGTGTCCTTCGCCTTCTTGCTCACGCACAATCATGAATTCGGACATTGCTCGCAAAGCCCTGGACGTTGCATTGATCGCCGCAAAAAATGCAGGAACCCTGCTTCAAAAAAAACAGAAGGATCTTCTTTTACACGGCTACAGCTCCATCGGCGTCGGCACGAAATCCGGCCCGCACGATTACGCTTCGGATGCCGACCGTGAGGCACAGACGATCATCGTCGATGCCATCCAAAAACATTTTCCCGATCACCGCATTCTCGGTGAGGAAGGTGGCACCGATCACCTTGGTGATCCCGTTTCCCCCTACCGCTGGATTATCGATCCCCTCGACGGCACCACAAACTTCATCCACGGCAAACCCAACTACGGAACGATCATTGCACTGCAGGAGAATGATGAAACGATCCTCGGTGTCATGATCCGGCATGATGCAAATGAAACCTATACGGCGATCCGCGGCGAAGGAACCTTTCTCAATGGAATGCGCTGCACGCTGCGAAAAACCGCAGGGCTGGATGATGCCATCCTTGCCTGCAACATTTCCCATCGGGCGCATAAAACTCCTGGCGGCGTGCTCGTCGTGCCGATCCCCTTTTGTGCATCCATCGAAAACTATGGCAATGCGATAGAAGAATTCGCCGTTGTTCTGAAGGGCTGGAATGACGGCGTATTTTTCAATGGCCCCAAACTGTGGGATACCGTCGCGGGATGCCTTATGATTGAAGAAGCGGGCGGAAAATCGCGGACGGAATTGAAGGAATCTGGAAATCCGCGTTCGGGTGTATTGTGCGCCGCAACGACGAAGGAAATTTTTGAGGAGGTGGAACGGTTTGTGTTTGAGACATTGAAATCGTAAACGTTACCTTCACGTACAAAATGCCGTGATGTACCTGAAATTTTTCATGCATCCGTAGAGACGCAACGCTGTTGCGTCTCCCCAATGAAAAAAACATCCTCGCACGCATGGATATGTTCTTGATTTTATTGAGACGCAACAGCGTTGCGTCTCTACAACGGAACCACATCAATCCGTACTCCCACCTTCCCCATCAATTCCCCCAACAAATACACCGGTAACCCTACAACGCTGGTCCAATCCCCTCCCAGGTTTTCAATCATCAATTGCCCAAGACCATCGATTTGAAATCCACCGGAACGATCCTTCCATTGCCCTGTAGAGATCCACCATGCAATTTCTTGGTCGGATAACTTCTTGAAATGCACGCGTGAAGAGGAAATGCCTTCCACCTGCGATGATGGATCGATCAAACACAACGCCGAATGCACTGTGGAAACTTTTCCGCTCTGCAGCCGCAGCATCCGCTCTGCCTCCGCTGCATCTCTCGGCTTTTCCAAAAGTGTCCCGTCTGCTGCAACGACCAGCGTATCGCATCCTAGGACAACGCAATCGTTGTATTGTTGAAATATATCTTCCGCTTTAAGACGTGCAAGCACAGCCGCGCGCTTCGACGGATCTTTCTCTGCGCACGTAGATTCATCAAGGGAACTCGGTACGACATCAAATGCCATACCAAGGCCTTGCAATAAGGACTTACGCTGAGGACTGGCTGATGCAAGGATGAAACGCATGAAGTCAGTATACTCAAACACTTATTCTCCTCTATAGGGCGTCGGACGCATCGGCCCCTGCGTATCGGGTCGGCGATTACTGCGATCCCTGGCTTGCTCGATCATTTTGATCCTGAGTTTCATGGATTTGGGCTCAAGATTCCTGTGACGGAGCGCTTTTAGATCATTTTCAATGCCAACAGGAAGTTCGTCTTCAGCATCCCTTCCCACAACACTCTTACACAGCGTATGGAACCCCGGAAGGATCCTTTCCATGCTCGCAGGGCAGCTGCCCGCACGCGTGTAGTTTCGCAGGAGCATCCGCTGGCGGCCCGAGAGATCTTCTGTTCCGAGCATCACTCCCTTTGCCGTTGCCGCAGCGTGAACCTTCTCGGTTTCCGGCGTTACCACCTTGGCAATCTGCCTACCTTCCGTCAGAAATTCTGCAAAAGTCGTCGGGTCATTAATATCCGGCTTCACCGCATCCGCAATGCCACTCGCCAACTTCTCACGGTACGCCTCGATGGCCTGCGAGTACGCGCGACGCAGCATCTGTCTCTGGCCGGACTGGTACTCGTAGACCTGATCACGGATGTCCCCGAGCGCTTCAAATTGCTTTCCGTCATCATCTTGGGATCGGAAGATCGCCTGGGACGAAAGTGGAATCGAGATGATGGCCACAAGGAGAGCAGTGACCGCGCGAGAAGAGGATCGTTCCATGTGGGTGTTGGGGAATCATAGTATTATAGCGGAAAATGGGTTTTGGTGAAAGGAATTGAAGAGTGGAAAACTAGAGAAATAAGCGATGTAAGGGATATAAGGGATTCCCTTTAATCTCTTATCTCTCGTATTTCCCTCTCTACAAAAGCCCCACTGCCGCCCGCACTTTCACCATCGTCCCCACGGCAACAGACTTCGCACGCTTGGCACCCATAGCAGCAACTTCCATCGCATCTTTCTCCTTCAGCTTCATGCGCTTCTCCCGCATGGGTCGGAAATACTCCATGTACGTTGAGAGGAGGCGTTTCTTCCCTTCGCCATAGGGCAAGCCGTTGCGATATTCGTCTCCTAATGCCCGCGCATCTTCAGGTGACAGAAACAGTTTGTGCATCTGATAGATCACGCAGGTCTCGGGGTCTTTGGGGTCGTTCATGCCTTTACTGTCCGTCACGATGCCCATGATCGATTTTTTGATGGACGCATCGTCCCCGAAAAGCGGGATCGTGTTGCCATAGCTCTTACTCATCTTCTGCCCATCGGTTCCAGGAACGACCGCAACGTCTTCGTGAATCTGCGGCTCTGGAACGACGAGAACATCTCCATAGGTGTTATTGAATTTGATGGCGATGTCTCGCGCGATCTCCACGTGCTGTTTCTGATCCTTGCCGACGGGCACCAGATTGGTGTCGTACAGAAGAATATCTGCAGCCATGAGGACGGGGTACGTGAACAGTCCCACCGACGCTGAAAGTCCCTTGCTCACTTTGTCCTTGTAACTTACTGCACGCTCCAGCATTCCCATCGGCACAAGCGTGGAAAGAATCCACATGAGTTCCGCATGTTCGGGAATGTGCGACTGATAGAAGATAATTGCTTTCTTTGGATCAAATCCGCACGCGAGTAGATCGAGAATGCAATCGATACGCGACTGTCGAAGTTGATTCCGATCCTGCACAGACGTCAATGCATGGAGATCCACGACAAAGTAAAAACTTTGTTCCGCTTTATCCTGCCATTCAAGGTTTGGTCGCATGGAACCGAAATAGTTTCCAAGGTGCAGTGCGCCGCTGGGTTGGATTCCCGAGAGAACTCTCATGCGACAAGTATAGCGTCCGCAGCTCCCGCAGCTAGCCCAGCTGTTGCAGCTTTTTCAGCACCGCTTCAAACGACCTCGGAATCGGTGCCTCTATGTGCAACTTCTCCCCCGTCACCGGATGCGGCAAATCTAATGACTGAGCATGGAGGAAAAACTTCCGGAACTTCGTCACCCTGTTGAACGCCTGATTGAACTTCGGCTCTCCATACAGCTCATCGAGCACGAGTGGATGCTTGATGGCGGCAAAATGCCTGCGAATCTGGTGATGCCGTCCGGTTTCGATTGCGCATTCGACATACGTGGCACCATGAAAGCGCTGCAGAACAACAAAATTGGTTACAGCGGGAATCAGATCTTCCTTCTGTTTTCCAACCTCGAATTTCTTTTCTCTGGAGCTTCGCGCAGGAAGCAGTGCGCGAATCACTCCCCTATCACGATCGATGACCCCGGATACGATCGCCCGGTAAACCTTTTTCCATCCTCGAAAATGTGTATTCAATACTGCATCGCATGCCGCTTTTGTCCTGGCAAAAAGAACGACTCCTGATGTATCGAAATCAAGGCGATGAAGCACGCGAAGCCCCGGATAGTCTTTGTGCAGGAAGTCGAAAAGCGGGAGCTTTCCGAGATCACCTTTGCCACGCACGGTGAGTTCACCGGCAAGCTTGTTTACGGCGAGAAGGTGGTCGTCACAAAAGAGGATACGATCAGCAGAAATAGGCATGCACAGATTGTACAACATGTTCTTTACGCTTTTTCCAATTCCACACGTATTGTTCGAATACGTTCAAGATATTTTTCGTGAGGAAAGTTTGCCAAGTCACTTGTTGACCTGAGCGGCATCAATGATAACTGCTCTAAGTCACACCGACTGCCCCTTCCCATAATGTGCAACAGTGTTTCCCGATCAGACACCAAATACAAACCTCCTTCAATAACGGGATATGTTCCCGCTCTTCCTGCATCATCATTTGGGCAGCGGATGGTACGCATCCCGAGAAAGGTTTTTTGTGCGCCCACATCACCATCGCTGTGCTTCAAACTGCCGATGAGTCGTCCTTGGCAGAAAACGTACGTATTCCTGCCGCGAGTGTCGGATAAGGATGTTTGACGATGTGCCTCATCTGCCTGAGAGCAACTCGTAAAAAGAACATCACAACGTTTTACGGCATCTATGCCAGGAATATCGATGATCTCATCCGTATGTTGAAAATCACGCCCCAGAGAAACATCGCTATACACAGATTCCGGTGGAGTTGTCGCAAAAAGCGGAACCCATCTATTCATTGCCTGAATCGTGCGAAGAATGTCTGCAGCTAGATTTTCCCCATCCGGCAGCTCTGTTCGCAGTTCTGAAAAATATAATGCTGCGTATAAACTAAAATCAGAAAGCGGACCAAAAATATTTTGCTTTAGATAGTACTGAACCGAGCAGGCAATAATGGATTGATATTCTTCCGGCGTAATCCATTGAAGGATCACCGATCGGTACCGGAAAAAGTTTTTGACAGTGCAACCTGTGGCCATGGCATGAACATTGTTCAACAATCCCTTTCGCAAAATATCACCGATCAAACGAAAAAGATCTTCTCGCTCGGAAAGAGGCAGAGACTGTGCGGCATTGAAAATCTCCATCGTTCTGCCAAGGATCTGATCCGCACGATATTTTCGAACCAGCTCCACAACACTCTGCCCAAGCCCCAATTGAAAGGATTCAAATTGAGCAGTGCGCAATTGCTGCACGGCACTGTCCTGAAAACCATCGGCATGCAAATGCTCTGCAAGATCTCCTAAGACGGCCTCACGACTTCGGATCTCCAGATCACTCATTATAATAAATTAAACATATAATGATGTAATGTCAATAATTCACCAGCAATTGCCCTCTTTTATCCTAAACTTCTCCGAATCCTCCCCGCCTCCACAATCTCCTCAGTGAGCGACGCCACGCCTTCCTCCACCACGGATCCGGGTGCTGCGTCGCCATGGTGATTGGGGGCCGGTACTGGATTCTCAACTAAACAGTAATCGCATCGGATTCCGGTTGAAGCAAATAGTGAGGAACCGTATTCTTTAGACCATGGACGATTAGCTCCCGCCTTCGTCCGCCTGAGGACGGACTACGGCGGGCAGGCAGCTTCAGCTTCGCTTCAGAGACATTGAACAAATTGAGTATTACCTCCTTCACACCACGGACGATTAGCTCAGCTGGTTAGAGCGTGCGATTCACATTCGCAAGGTCACTGGTTCGAACCCAGTATCGTCCACCATTACTTGACAAATAGTAAATAAAGATTATTTTATGCACAATGAGAACAGCGATCGACAGCACAGTGGCACCATCCAATACAGAAAACACTCCCATGGACAGGCGTGCATTTTTAACAATTGCAGCAACTGCACTTGCAGGATGTAACCGAACAAAGGAAGTCATGGAAACGCCGACAAATCACAGTGCGGCACCAGCAGTGAAAGAAATGGAAGAAGAGGAAAGACTCAGCCTCATTCGCGACTCCATCATCAGTTATCTGATTGACCCACAATTCGGTGGAGGAAAAGATTTTCTAGAAAAACTCGGCGTTCAGGACATCGACTTACAAACGTATTTCTCAGATATTGGCCTCCTATGCTTTACCATGGAACAAGGACGATACAAAGGGAAAGAGGAATCGTTTGCTCATCTGTTGATCGATATACATAAAGTACATTTTGCGCATAGTGGAGAAGCGGACGCGCAACGATTTGTAAATGCAGATCGCAATGAGACGATGCAACTGAACGTCGATGGTCATAAGCTCTCATTTAATGGCGTCGGTAAATATTTATTTGCAACCGATAGCAAAAATCTCTTAGTCAAACCGGATCAACCGCTAGTATACCCAAGAGGGAGCACGATATACGATCCCACTCCAAGTGAACTGACGGATTTTCTAACAAATAAAAGCATTTACGGAGGCTACGAATGGATCAAAAATCCTGGAGACGAAAAAGGATCAGTCACAGTAAATTATGGAACAAGAGTGGCCAAACCTGGTGAGCCATCTTTGACGCGCCTCGTAGGACGGTTGATCAATGAAAAAGACACTGATGAAACCAAGGCTCAGAAAATCCTCGACTTCGTGACGAGGGGCATATCGTATTCTCATCGGGATGTGGAATTTGGCAAACGAACAAAGATGCAACTCGTGAAGAGACCGAATGAAGTGCTGATGACAGGAGAAGGCGATTGCACATCAAAGTCTCTCTTGCTTGCATCTCTCTATGAACAAGCGGGAGTGGACTATCGTCTAATCTACATGCTACCGAACGAAACGCGTACTGGACACTTGACGAATCTTGTAGCAGGCAATTTTGGAAATGGAAATGGAATGGAATGCACGATTGGCGATAGGCACTTCTCCATCGCAGAATCCACAGCACACGGCTTTGCCATTGGCAAAACAAAAACAGAAGAATCAATGACTGTTGCAGATATGACATACATACAAAAACCAAGCGAACAGGAGGTGATCGATGCACAAACCGGGAAAGTCGTAAGGGAGAAAGCTCCTGTTCGATAGGAACAAAACGGACAACTATGAGTTGTCTCCCACATGAATATTTTCTGCAATGAATCCGCTATTCTACAACCTCTTTTTTGAACAATCGAGAACGTTCGCGTGCTCGATATTTTCCCCTTCACACAAACAAAATATTTCGGTGATGCATCTTCATTTCGCCTTGAAGATGACAGCAAAGATTCCGTAGCGAGAATAGGCGCACTTCATCTGCTTCCCCCTACATCTCATGTCTACAAACCAAATCGACGATTACGCCGATGTCATCGAGGCAATGGCCACCTCAGAGGGGCGCAATGTTCAAGATCTGCAAGCGGAAGTACCCGGACTGGCTGCATATTACCGTCACGTCATGGGAGTATCTCTTATGCCTTTAGTGAACGGCTATACCACACAGGATCGCGTGAACGCCATCACCGCCATGCGGCATTACATGCAAGAAGGCGAAAGGGAGGAAGAATTTGAGCAAGCAGCGGCGTAACTGCCTTTTCCATCGAGGCTGGTAAATCTACAGACGCGCTACCCGCGTCTTTAGAATGCCTCCATGCGCCGCCTCATTGTCAACGCGGATAATTGCGCTATCTCTCCTCCGGATACAATACATACACTCTGGTATCTTTCTCATTTGCATCACGTTTGCGCTGCCACTCCAATTCTCTGAGTGGGATATCGGTGGTGCCGTTTTCTATTTTCCAAAGCTCCACGAAGCTCAGTGTCCGGAAGTTTCTGCGCTTCGCCCATTCCAGAATGTTAGGCTCCGTCGACCGCATAACAATCAACGCATTCGGATCGCGCGAAAAGATCTCTTGCTGCACTTGGGTCATCAGCTGTGAACCTGCCTTTAAACCGCTACCTCTTGCTGTAGGCAAAACAGAAACATGGACGATTTCCCAGACGGGATTACCGCTGTACGGATCGATCCCTATGTTTTTCAGTCCTGCTGTGCCTACAATCTCACCATTATGCTCAGCACTGACGAGCAAATTCTCATCACGCAACTTTGTCATGGATTCCTGAAAGTAACCGAACGCCTGCGCTCGAACTTGCTCTCTTATTTGGCCG
The DNA here is from genome assembly GCA_007376635.1 of Candidatus Peregrinibacteria bacterium Greene1014_49. Taxonomy (GTDB): domain Bacteria; phylum Patescibacteriota; class Gracilibacteria; order Peribacterales; family Peribacteraceae; genus 2-12-FULL-55-11. Next base: position 1,030 of record VMGQ01000012.1, on the reverse strand, counting down.
ATATTAAACCCCGCCTCATGCTCGCGCTGTTCAATGGCTGTTGCGAGATTATCCGCCAAGGTGTTCACCTGCGTATCAGTAAGCCTTGTCTCGTCCGTGCCGCGTATAGAAATGTCTTGATGGTCCGCACTGCCCATAAATACTATTATAACACATTTTATAGATAAAATGAACATGCCGATTTCTGCTCTGCTGCAGTCATCACTAGACTCCTCCCATGCGCCGCCTCATCGTGAACGCCGACGACCTCGGGATAAACGCCCCGAGAACCCACGGGATTTTTGCATGCATGGATCAGGGTATCGTGCGCTCAGCGACACTCATTCCCAATATGGCGGATAGTGAAGCAGCCATACGTCATTGCAAAGAGAGAGGCATCGGCATCGGCCTGCATATCAATCTCTCGGAAGGGGCAGCACTCAGTAACGAACGGGATATTGCAACATTGCTCGATCCGAGCGGCTTTCTGATGGGCAAAATACGAACGCGAAAAGCTCTCGACGAAAACACCATCGATCCTACGCACCTGGAGCGCGAGCTCCGGGCGCAGCTCGAGTGGTGCCTCGATCACTACGGACAACCGACGCACGTTGATGGGCACCAGCATCTGCATATTCATCCGGCGGTTGCCCCAGTCCTCGCCCCCATCCTCAGCCGTTACGGCATAACCATAGTGCGCGTGCCCAAAGAAACCCTCGAACGCCTGCCGTGGGAAATCCCGGAGGAGCGCGCAGCGTGGATCGCAATGATCTCCGGACAAGCAAGTCATGCACAGGAAATCTTCAGTAGCCTAGACCTCCGCACCACAGACCATTTCCGTGGCATGGCGCTTTCTGGAGAGGCCAATGCCAGAAAGTTCCGTCATCTCCTCTGCGCCCTCCCCGAAGGCACCACCGAACTCATGGTTCACCCCGGTGCATGTGACCCTGCTGGAGATGACTTTAGTCGTGACCCGCAGCGCGAAACCGAGAGAAATATGCTCTGCGATCCGGATCTGCCGGCACTGCTTCAAAGTCGTGGCATCGAACTG
>VMGQ01000011.1 GCA_007376635.1 Candidatus Peregrinibacteria bacterium Greene1014_49 | reverse complement strand
GGTATCCAAAGACAGCGAAGAAAGAAGATGGTCGATTACCTTCTTGAAAAGTGATCAGAACATATTTTTATCTCTCATTATTTCCCTATATGCCGAAAAATTACTTTTTGGTAGTAGGAAATTTCGAAATTTATCCACCGCCCTTCCTCTATGACTTGTACTATTTTTTTGTTCAACTTTCATCGCTGAGTAGACGCAATCGAAACCATCCGGTTTGAAACATGCAGAGATCGGAAGCCCTGGGAGATATCCGGCTTCGAGCGTCTCGGTGATGCTGCCATCGCAGGTTCCTTCGAAGAGATGCTCTTTGCCGTGCGCATCGATGTAGGCAAGAACGCAGACGAAGCGTGCGCGCTTATTGGATTCCTCATTCATACGTTTTAGAAAGTATTCAATCCATTCTTTGTCCGAAGCTTTAGATCCAGCCCCCCAGCGCCGCGTATGAATACCGAGTTCGGATTGTAGCGCTTCCACGATGATGCCGGAGTCGTCTGCAAGGGTTGGTATCGCGTTTCCTTCCAGCGCATGACCCTTCGTGCGCTCAAAATAGAAGCGAGCTTTCTGGAGGGCATTTTCGGCGAAGGTATTTCCTGTCTCCTCCGGATCCTCTTTGATGCCGACGGATCGAGGATCAAGGCATTCGATGGAGAGCCCTGAAAGTGCTTCAGAAATTTCGATAATCTTGCCGTGGTTTTTGGTGCCGATCAGAATCTTCACGGAAGGAGTATGGTTCCTATTGACTCAGATGCCAAATTTCCATTGAATGCTCCCCATGGCAATTTTTTCAAGGCGTGCAACGGCAAATGGCGAAACAAAGGAAGCGGAGCCTCGGGGGTATGTCGAGGCACTTCGAGAGCGGATGCTGCCCAAAGAAATGGAACAATTGGCTGCAGCACAAAGGCATATTCGCGATCTTGCGCAGCGTGTTTACCAGCATGCGGAGGAATTCCGGCGTGCCATTGGTACCCTCGAGAGATCGGATTCTGCTCTGGTTGGAGAAAAGCTCGATGCTGCTCTTGCAGACATCCAATCGCGATGTGCATGCCGTTTGGATACAGGGCAGATGCCGGAGGTTGTCGAAGCTCTGGAATCAATTGCACGGCAGACCCATGCCGAATGTAATGCTGTAACTCTCATTCATGGGAGTCTTGGATCTGTTGACGATGCACTATCAAAAACAACGCAGGAGTTGCTTCTATGCGAGCACCATATCACTCGGCTGTATCAGCGTATGGATGGGTCTCCATTATCTAATGGGTCGATACAAGAGATGCTCGCAGAAATTAAGAAAAGAGAAGATGTGGTGCGCGAGCGCTCGAAACGAGGTTTTGCAGGAGTGCATGTCCAACTTGAGAGCGGAACTGAAGAACGCCTTCCTCTCGCACAAGCGCTTGATGAACTATCTCAGGCTGTCTCAAATCCTGTTTTGCCAGATCCTCAACTACTTTCTGCGAAGTTTTCTGCTATGAAGACAGTCGTTCGCTCGCAGCAAGAACGACAAGAGGCAAAAGCTCAGCTCGCTGATGAACAGTCCCACGGTAACAGTCTTCTGACATGCGCATTCCATGCTCGTATAGAGTTAGAGGCAATTATCGCTCCGAGAATGCTTAAGTATGCCAAGGCATTCGATAGTGCTACATCTCTGTTGTTGCAACACGCACATGCTGGACACAATGTTAGTTTTCGCGATCACAGGCAAGTGGTCGATGATACCTATCAGGGTTTAGAGTTCAGTCAGGTATCACGTCTCAGCACCGTATCGAAAAGATTTACTGAAATCCTTCCAGCGGATTTTTATGATTGTATGGATGTATTGGATCTGCTGACGGCGGAATTGGAATCCGCGCTGCAGAGTGCAAGGAAACGCGTCGCGAAATTGCAAATTTCCGCCAAAAAGAGAATCCGAAACGGAGAACTTGCAATGGAACGTAATCCCAGACTTCCTGTTATTGCGCATCAGCTTGAAAAAAACACTCGCGATTCTTTCATTGCGTTCCAATCTGCACATGAAAAACTTGCGATCGTCTCTGCTGCTCGATGGGCGGAGAAAGTGACATCGCCCGTGAAAACGATTAGGCGCTTCTTCAGGAAAATGCGACAGAAATAGAAGGAGGAATAGAGGGGATCTTAGGCTGTGGCCTTCTCCATATACACCTCTCTCGCTTTTGCCCCCCGCACCGGTCCGATCAATCCTTTCTTCTCCATGATATCGAGGAGTTTCGCAGCTCTGGCATATCCTACGCTCAAGCGTCTCTGCAGTAGACTCGCCGAAGCTTTGCCGGATTCTTGCACTACGGCTACCGCCTCAAAAAACATCGTGTCGCCGCCATTGTCATCAGCTTCGAGATCGATCTGCTGTGCCCATGCTCCTGATTGTTGTGAGAGTTCTATGCCTTCGCCTGCTTCGTCGGTATTAGCATCCTCTTCATCTTCTTCATCACTGTCTCCCAGCCCAATCTGCTCGGTCACTTTTCCTCCGCCGGCAATTTTTACGGCATTGATCACACGTTCTGTTTCCTTGGTGGAAATGAAGATACCCTGGATACGCACGGGCTTCTGGGTCGCTGCAGTCATATAGAGCATATCCCCTTTGCCGAGGAGATCTTCTGCGCCGATAGAGTCGATAATCGTGCGGCTGTCGACCGCGGAGACGACGCGGAACGCGATGCGGGTCGGGATGTTGGCCTTAATCAGACCCGTGATGACATCAACAGACGGGCGCTGTGTGGCGATCACAAGATGCATACCGGTTGCGCGAGCCATCTGCGCGATGCGAGCGATCATCATTTCTGTGTCCTTGCGGTACTGGCGCATCATGAGATCGGCAAGTTCATCGATGACGATGATGATGCGGGGAAGCGTGGTGCTTTCCTCTTCCTGCTTCTCGTTGTATTCCGCAAGGTTTTTCGCACCCACTTCAGAGAAGCGATGCAGGCGTCGTCCCATTTCAGCCACAGCCCAGCGTAGAGCTTGGAGCGCTTTCTCTGCTTCCGTAATCACCGGGGTCAGAAGATGCGGAATGCCATCGTAGGGCATGAGCTCGACGCGTTTGGGATCGACTAGGATGAATTTCAGCTGATCCGGAGCATTCTGGAAGAGCAGGGAGGTAAGAAATGTATTCATGCACACGGATTTTCCCGATCCGGTTGCGCCAGCAATGAGGAGGTGCGGCATATCTTCAAGCGCTGCAACGACGGCATTCCCGGAGACATCACGCCCGAGCGGAAGTGTGAGCGGGGAAGTGGACTGCGAGAATTCCGGACTTTCGAGAATTTCTTTCAGATGCACAACCGTACGGATGCGATTGGGCATTTCGATGCCGACGAGGCTTTTCCCCGGAATTGGCGCCTCTATGCGGAGGCTTTCTGCAGCGAGCGCTAGGGCAAGGTCATTTTTCAGTGTTTCAATGCTGCTGATCTTTACTCCTTCGGAAGGTTTTAGGGTGAATTGGGTGACGGTGGGACCGGGGTGAGCATCACGCATCGTCACTTCGATGCCGAATTCCCGGAGTTTTTCCTCGATGCCGCGAGCTTGTACTTTCAATTCCTCATCATCGACCGTGAGTTCGCTTCTGGTGTCATCGAGGAGATCGAACGCGGGGAATGTCCATTCTTCGAAGCGTCTGTCGACCATTTCCATGGTATCGCCGGAAATCTTTTTCTTGATCGGTTTGATCGGCTTCTCGGCGACTGTTGCCTGTGCAAATTGTGGGCGGAGCAGTGGGCATCTTGATCTCCTTCGATTTCTCAATGAAGTATTGCACGATTGCAGCGATATCCGGTTCAAAGGCAATAAAGAGGCCAACAAGGAAGAATGCTCCGAGGACCGTAAAACCGACAGCCGGAGTGGCAAAGACCACGAAGGGAAAACTTGCCATGAAACCGATCGCGCCTGCAAGTTCATCGCGGTGAATAGCAAGGTCTTCCATCGGAGCCGTCATGTGTGCCATGCCGAGGAAGGTAAAGAGACAGAGCGCGAGCCCCGCCGAACGCTTTACAGAGAAGTGCTCGTCCGTCGTCAGCCAATGGAGCAGCCCCGAGCCGATCAGAAATGCAGCAAATATGCCGGAGTACGTTCCAAAGAAGAATGTCAAGATTTTTCCCACTGCCGTTCCAAAAAGCCCTGCTTCACCTTGTAATACGAGCACGAGCAAAATACCTGCGGCAATTTGCAGTGCGCCGCTGATGTGGCGCTTCGTGCTCGGCTCCAATTCAATCACTTTTCTTCTCGCGCGTTTCCTTGCTGCGGTTCGCCGGAGTTTTCTTCTGCGTGCGGCCATCGGACGAAAGTATAGAACGGATTTTCTCTCTTCGCCACGTTGAGTGATATTGCTCGTTATGGCTGAAAATAGCCATTTCTTGGAGGAGGAAACTCTTCCTCATGCATAGAGGGCCACTGTTCGAGCTCTTTGCGCACGCTGATGAGCATTGTTCTGAGCTGCCAGAGAATTTCGGGAGCGAGGCGAATACGTTCTTCTTTTGCTTGCATCCTGCTGCGGTGTACAGGTCCATGAAAACTAAACAGTGATTCTATTTCGATCAGAAACCAGAGCATTCCTCGAAGCAATCGATGGCTCGTCTGGTTATAGCGAATTACCTCACTGCACGCTGATTTCCAGCGTGCATCGAATGCTTCCAGCATCGTAGTGATTTCCTCCGAACTTAAGCGCATTGCCCACTCTTCTTCAATACGTATCTGGTGTTCAAGGCAAAGTTGGAGTGCGTACGATCGACCACCGTGCTCCATATCCTCTTGTGAGCGAATGTTCCCGGGTTGTTGCAATTCGTCGTACAATCGTTGCCATTCATCATTGTCTCCTTCCGGAAACTCACTTTTCTTCCAGTCGATTTCACGGTGCTCGGACATAAAAATCATTGTAGACAAAAATGCTCATGCGTCACGGGTAAATCCAAGGTAAATGTAGATGTTTATCGTGCAGATAGATAAACTTTCACTATGTCTATCCTCCTCTTCGGCTCCAGAGGCTTCATCGGCACGCATATGCAAAGGCGCTTTCCCGATGCAATTGCTTCCAATATCGATATCGCAGATTCCACTGCTGTTGCAGAGGAATTCGATCACATTCGTCCGGATATCGCCATCAACTGCGTTGGCAAAACCGGCACGCCGAATGTCGACTGGTGCGAGGATCATAAGGAGGAGACCTTTCGGAGTAATGTCACGGGACCTCTGGTTCTCATGGAGGAATGCCGCAAGAGAGGAATCTATTGGGTGCATATCAGTTCTGGTTGTGTGTACAGTGGGGACAATGGTGGAAGGGGGTATAGCGAAGACGATGCGCCGAACTTTCAGGGCAGCTTCTATTCCCGCACGAAGCAGTGGACGGATGCGATGCTCAATGAATTTGCAGATCCTGCAGAAGGCAAGGGCGGCATTCTCATGCTCCGCATCCGCATGCCTTTTCAGCCGGAGAATCATCCGAAGAATCTTCTCACGAAGATTGCGAAGTTCACCAAAGTCATTGATGTCCAAAATTCCGTTACGTATATCCCGGATTTCCTTGATGCGGTATCGACCCTCATCGATCGGCGTCGCACGGGCATCTTTCACATGGTAAACCCCGGATCGATCTCTCTCTACGATGTCGCGTGCAGATTTGCGAATGCGGAAGGACGTCCTCATCCTGAACGCCTTCCGGAGTATCTGGCGAAATCTATGACGAAAGCAGCGCGGAGTAACTGTGTGCTTTCGACAGAGAAACTTTCTTCCGAGGGGATCTGTCTTCCAAATGCCATGAAACGTATGGAAGAAATCCTCGAGAGGAGAGCGAGAACATCATTCGTATCTGCCGAGAAATAGCGAAAATCCAGAACAAGATAACAGCCTCTTTACTGTGGTCTTTAGATTGACTTTTCAGCATAATTAAGTCAATTTAAGCAATCACTGAAGAAGCACTTCGTCCCCCTTCGAATCACTCATCACTACTATCGAAAATCCCATGCGTCATCCTTTTCCCATCATCTGGCGGTACATTCGTAGCCTGATTGCGCGTCTGCCGTGGCCGTCCATCATGCGTCGGCATCCCGTTTGGAGCGGCATCATTCTCATTCTTACCGCACTGATCGGGCTTGCTGCTTTCGCCCTTACACGACCGAAAACGCCGGAATACGTAACAGATACAGTGAAGCGCGGCGACGTTATTCGCACAGTTGAAGCTGTCGGTACCGTAATCTCTGAGCGCGATCTTGCTTTGCAATTTCCCGTAACTGGCATTGTTGCGGAGGTGTATGTCAGAGAAGGACAAGTAGTGAAATCTGGAGAGAAGCTCGCTGCGCTGCGTGCAGGTACTCTTGCCGCAGACATCGCTTCCGCCGGTGCTGCGGTGCAGTCCGCTCAAGCGGATTTGAATGCGCTGCTCGAGGGAACGCGACCCGAAGACATCGCCATTGCCGAAGCGGAACTCCAGAGTAAGCGTGCCAGCCTTGAAGTCGCAAAAACCGCTTTGATTACGGCTGAACGTAAATTAGAATCTTCAAAAAACAAGCTCCAATCCCTCGAGAGCGAGGCAAAGATATCCCTCGCTGGAACCGTATCTGCCGCAGGAAGCACCGCAAGCGAATATCTCGCCGATGCACGCACGGGAATCAAGACGATCAACGATGTCTTTGATTCGATCGTCGTGCAGGATGTCGTGCAGAAGGATAATCCGGCGGGATACGGCCAGCTCAAGAGTCGCCAGAATCGCAGTGCACAGGAACTCGAATCTGCACTTTCCGTGGTCGCAACCGCTGTCGATTATGAGGAGGCTATAGCTGATCTTGTAATCGCACGTGCCGCTGTTGCGGGTGTTGCTGAGGCGCTTCGCCAGGCAAATGATTTTCTCCTGGGGCTCGCAATCACGTCGAACTTCACTGTCTCCGTCCGCGATACGAACAGCGATACGCTCGCGACCGAACGCGGAACGATTCAGGCGGCTCTGAGTGCCGTGGATGCAGCGATCAATAATTTGCGGGATTCTACGGCATCGTTCACCACGCAGATTTCTGCGGAGAAGTCCGCACTTGCTTCGGCTCAGGGCGAAGCCGATCGAGCGAAAGCGGACATCGCCACCTATGAAGCATCGGTGAATATCTCGGAAGCCCAATTGCAATTGAAGCGTGCAGGCACGCGTCCCCAGGACATTGCTGCTGCACGCGCAAGAGTTGCGGAGAATGCCGCCCGCCTCCAGCGTGCCCGCGCCGCATTCGGCGACACTGTGCTCACTGCTCCGGTGGATGGCACCATCACCAAGGTCAATGTGAAGAAAGGGGAAGCGCTGCCGACGGGCGCTGCCATCACCATGCTCGGCACCTCTCCCTATCGCATCGAGCTCTATGTTGCTGAAGTGGATATCCCGCTTATCGTTGTAAGTCAGTCGGGCTCCATTGAACTCGATGCCTTTCCGGGTGTTTTCGATTCTCTCAGGGTCAGTGAGATTGATGAAGCTGCTACTGACCGAGATGGCGTGTCGAAGTATCGCGTAAAACTCGACTTCGCCTTTCCTCGTGAAGAGCTGCGCATCGGCATGACGGGCGACACGGAGATCATCACCGGCATGCGTCTGGATGTGCTTTCTGTTCCGCGTCGTTCAGTGATCGAGAATGACGACGCGGAAACCGTTGTCCGCGTGCTTCTCAATGGCGAAGCAACAGAGATGCCCATCACCATGGGTATGGAAGGATCGGAAGGAGAGGTGGAAGTCGAAGGTGTAGAGGAGGGAGACGTGGTGATTGTTTTGGAGAAGAATTAAGAATTGCATGCCACCCCTGATTTCCCTTACCGGCCTCCATAAGTCTTACTTTAATGAAGAAGTGGAGACGCCCGTGTTGCATGGGATCGATCTCAAAATCGACAGCGGGGAATTCATTGCCATTATGGGGCCTTCGGGCTCTGGAAAATCCACTCTCATGCATATTCTTGGATTTCTCGATCGTCCGACCAAGGGAACGTATGCATTCCTTGGAGAAGATACATCAGAGAAGAATGATGATGCATTGGCGCTGATTCGTGCCACCAAAGTCAGCTTTGTGTTTCAGGCATTTCACCTGCTTCCCCGTGCAACGGTTCTGGAAAATGTGATGCTTCCGCTTCTCTATCACCCGGGTATCGCTCCCAGCGATCGAGAAGCATATGCGAGGAAAGCCATTGCTTCAGTAGGACTCTCTGATCGCGAGAGCTTTCTCAGCAGTCAGCTTTCCGGAGGCCAGAAGCAGCGTACCGCGATTGCGCGTGCACTTGTCACAGAGCCCGCTCTGATCTTCGCCGATGAACCTACGGGAAACCTTGATTCCGCCTCTGGATTACAGGTGATGGAAGTTCTCGAAAAACTGAATGCTGCTGGTCATACAATCATTCTTGTGACCCATGAGAGATCGACTGCTGAATTTGCCGACCGGATTGTGCATATCAAGGATGGCCTGATCGAGAGTGATACACGCAGTCATAAGAGGCGACGTGCGAGTGCAGATGTGAAATTGAAATGATTTTTTTATCATTCATGCATACCACCGATCTTCTCTCTTCGGCATTCACCGCTCTTCGTCGCAACACCGGCCGATCCACATTGACCATGCTCGGTATTGTTATAGGTGTTGGCTCTGTCGTCCTCATGAGCTCCGTCGGTGCAAGCATGGAACGCGTCATCCTGAGCCAGATCTCCTCGCTCGGAAGCAAAAGCATGGTGATCTTTCCCGGAAGCAACCAGGAAGGGGGAGCAAGCCAGGTCTTTGCCGGTCACGACAGCCTGACTTTTGAAGACATAGAACGCCTCGAGCAACTGACAACGATCGAATCCGTTGCGCCGATTGTCTTTATGCCGGGTCCCGTGAAGCGCGGGCGCGAAGAGTCTTCCGCTCAAATACTCGGTGCTCATCCGAACTTCTTTCACAATCAGAATATGGAAGCTGCGGAAGGTCGCCTCATCGATACATTCGATGAAGACCGCTCCGCGCGGTTTGCCGTTCTTGGTCCGGATGCAAAGGAAGAATTATTCGGAGAGTCCGATCCTTTGGGAAAGGAAATTACCGTTGGTGAGAGAAGTTTTACAATTGTTGGAGTCACCAAGCCCCTTGGCTCTCAGTTCTTTCAGAATGCGGATGACAGAATCTATGTTCCGCTTTCCGTTGCCCGCCAGGAGACAGGCCAAAAATATGCCAGCTACATCACTATGCTTGCAACAGACTCCTTTGATATTGCATTTGCAGATGTAAAGGGACTTCTCCGCTCCCATCACAAGATTGAAAATCCCAAGGATGATCCGGAGAAAGACGACTTTATCGTTCGTTCTTCCGAGCAGGCCAATGACATCTTGAGTTCGGTTTCTCTGGGATTGACGCTCTTCATCACGACAGTCGCTGCTATCTCTCTACTCGTTGGCGGTATCGGGATCATGAACATCATGTTGGTGACGGTTACAGAGCGCACACGCGAGATCGGTTTACGGAAAGCACTGGGCGCACGTCCCCGCGATATTCTGCTGCAGTTTCTTGCGGAGAGTATTGCGCTCACGTTTCTTGGAGGGGTTATCGGATTAGGGTTCGGGTTAGGGTTCGGATTTCTCATAGCGATCATTGTGGAGAGATTTCTGAGTACCTATGAATTTGTGGTATCCATGCCAAGCATGATTGCGTCGCTCATCATGGCTTGCCTCACGGGAGTGATATTCGGGATCAGCCCTGCACGAAAAGCATCTTTGCTTGATCCTGTAGAATCTCTACGATATGAATAAATTATGTGATCAATTGATTTATCTTTAATAAGGGCTTAACGAAAATTAGTTCCACATGAATTATTCAGATCTTCTCTCAGCGGCCTTCTCCGGTATTGCTGTCAATCCCAGGCGCACAGGTCTTACGATGCTCGGCATCATTATCGGAGTCGCTGCAGTCGTGTTGATGATCAGTATCGGCCGCAGTTTCCAAGGGTACATTCTTTCGCAGATTGAATCCTTCGGTACCAATACGATGGACATCATGCCGACCGGCTTTGAAAAATTCGGAGGGAATCTCGACAGTCTTACGATTGAAGATTTTGAGCGTGTAAAACGGCTTTCCACCGTTGAACGCGTTGTCCCCGTGATTATTGTCGGCAAGCCCGTGGGCTACGGTCGTGAGGAGCGCACTCCTATGGTCTTCGGTGCTACGGAAGATATTTTTGCCAATTACGGATTAACAATCGATCACGGCAGACTCCTTGATAGTGCTGATGAAGAAGGGGCAAGGCACTCCGCTGTGGTCGGTTATGCAACGGCGCTCGATCTCTTCGGCAACAGAAATCCTCTCGGAGAGCGCATCGATATCGGCGGCGAGAGCTTTACGGTGGTCGGAACCCTCAAGAGCGTGGGCTCCCTGCTCCTTTCGGATTTGGATAAGCCCATTTTTATCTCCTTCTCCGCCGCCCGCAGCATTACCGGACAGGATTATCTTTCCTACATGACCCTGAAGACCGTCGGCGATGCGGAGATCGCCAAACGCGACATCACCGAGCTTCTCCGCGATCGTCATCGCATCAAAAATCCGGAAAATGATCCGGATAAGGACGACTTCATCGCGCGTTCTGCCGAGCAGGTCACCTCGATCATTTCCTCGGTGACGCTGGGACTCACGGTCTTCCTCGCGCTCATCGCGGGCATCTCCCTCCTTGTCGGTGGCATTGGCATCATGAACATCATGCTGGTGACGGTCACAGAGCGCACCCGCGAGATCGGACTGCGCAAAGCACTGGGCGCACGTCCGCGCGATATCCTTCTCCAGTTCCTCGCAGAAAGTGTTGCCCTTACCTGTACGGGCGGTCTCATCGGCATCGTGATTGGCACAGGCACAGGATGGTTTCTCTCGCAGATCGCCAACCGCATCCTCGGAGAATTCCATTTTGTGCTCTCCTTCTCTGCAATCCTTCTTGCTGCAGTGATGGCCGTGGGTACCGGCGTCATTTTCGGGGTGTATCCTGCGAGGAAGGCAGCGAGGTTGGATCCGATTGAGGCATTACGGTATGAATGAATGGACAATTCACAGGTGTGACGTATTGCATTGCAGTCCTCGTAATTGTTGTTAAGCTCCATCTCCATGGCAGGAGATTTATTGAATACTGGCATATCCTCTGAGGAAGATCGTGCTTTATCAGGCATTGAAGCTCGTTTCAAGAGCCCTGTCATTTCCGATCTCATTGCTGGATTGCGCAGACAGGCAGAGAAACTCCATAGTACATCTCAGGAATCTGTCGATGAGCAAAGCCCCGAGATGGTTGCAGAAAATTTAGCTATCCGGCTTGCTGCCAGAATGCAATTGCCTAAAAGAGATGCTACTGACCATCTAGCTCGATGGGCGCATGACCATGAGATCCATTGTTCATCGCATCAAGAGACGGTTGCTGCAGTACTGCTGCTATACATTCCGCTTGCAGAAAGGCTTGCAGAGGAATATCTCGTTGGTAAGCCTCATCTCGATGCTGAGCGTTATAAGAATAAGGCACGATACTCTGTTGCAAAGGGGATATGGCGGTTTGGTCCTCAATCAGGAACCCTGGATGAATTTCTCACTCAGTTTGTATCTGGCGGACTGCGATATTATGAACAAAGCAATTTAATCAAGAGATCTAGCGATGAGCCTTCTACTTCATTCATGGATCAAAGGGATGGAAACAAAATACAGATTTCTACACTCCCGATTTCTGTTTTGCCATTGTCAACCAGAGATCAAATTGCCGAGGATAATTATTCTCCGGTATTCAGGTATGCAGCTTCCAAAGATCGAGGTAAAGAACTCAATCCAAAATTAAAACAGGTTGCATACCGTTCTCTTATGCATCACATCCATTTGTTCAATCCGGAAGAACATGGTCATGACTTTGCAGTATTTGCGCATTCTAGAATTTTTGCGGACATCGATGCAGCATGGGAAAGGATGCAGGTTGGGAATGTTTCGCCAGGAGAATCTCCTACAGGAACTGTCGATGGAATCTTACAAGTCACTTCGATTCCTCCTGCGGAGGAGTGTATGTCTTTATCTGAAACAACATCCGCAACTGCTGTAATGAATGCGGCAAATGTGGAAGGAGAACAGCCGAATACTGAAGTTTTGAATGTTGTTCATGAAAATTCTCCTATTGTAGGATTAGATGTTGTATCTCTGGATTCTGATGTGACCAATATCACTCCCGTCACGCAGATAGTTCGGATTGATGAAGCTCAGGTTTTGCATGCTCCTCATCAGAAAACTCTATCCCATTTGCAACAGCGAAGAGCTGCTGCAGCTGCAAAAAATCAAAATCCTCAAGATTCTACCATTGCAACTGCTTCACCTACACCTTCTTCAGCAGCACCATTAGCGTATACGAAGACTATTGAGCAAGTGGATCCTGTGGCTCAAGTGGAATCCGACCGACAGGCAGCAGTTGTCGATTATGTACAGAAGCAGGAAAACGGGGGAGAACATGTTCACTCTTATGAGCAAGCTGTGGATCTCTTAATAACGAATAATGCCGGAGCTGCTAAAAGCGATGCGATGAGAGTTTTGCCAGATAAGGGAGAGAAGCGTCCAAAAGCTGCAGCTGCACAGACTGCCTCGGCAATTATATTGCGAAGATTAGCTCAAACCTTCTCGCCTCCCAGCAGTGCTAAAAAATATTTCCGTGGTTATCTCCGTGATGCCATTAAGGAGGGGATCTTGATGGAGTACAAAAAACATTGTTGATATTTAAATGTTTGTTCTTTCTTATTGCTGAAATATGATCTACTATTTTATACAATTATTATGTTATTAATAAGGGCTAAATACGATTTGAAGACTAATTAATATATCGTACATTTCTAGGGTGTATTCTCCATATATGTCTGAAAGACAAGATTTCACCGCCAATACTTCATCGCCCTCTTCGGAGGCTCTTTCTCCTCTGGACATCCTTCGGCAGATCGGAAGAGAGACACATTGTGAAGCCCTGGCCGTGACCGATGATGCATCTGTTTTAGCAACAGCAGATGAAATTTTACGCCTGTCTCGATCCTACCAAGCTGAGCCAGATATGAATTTTTCTCCTCAGACGATTGATGCAATAGTGGAAAACTCTCCTCATATAGAACGAGCACGTGCATTTTTGCATGACAAAGCTCGCAAGGCCGCACTTCGCGATGGCGGGTTGGATTGCGAGCGTCCGTCCCCGGAAGCATTTGTCGATAGGGGGATGTCACACTGGGTGCATCCGAAGCGCGACCTGCCGCATGCTGATGTTGTCTTCGATTTTATGAAATTTTGCAAACACCGCAATATTCATCAATCCACGCATCGTGGGCGCGTCTATCATCTTGGAGTTGTGCTGGCTCCTCATGCGTTGCATCATGTCGATCAGTTTATCGAAACACATAAAGCACACGATTCTGCGATTGCTCTATGGCAGTGTGCATGCAGTACGCTGATTCGTATTCTTTGGACCTATACCCCAGAGCTGGGAGATCTCGAGGATCTGCTTTCCTATGAAATTCTGAAGGCTCTTGAGCAGAACGTCGCTGCTGCTTCCATGCGAGCGGAGCAGAGAAGGCATCCAGTGGATGAACGTGACTGTGAGGAATTACCGTGAATGCAAATATATGATATTTCGAAGTATTCACTATGAAGAAAATTTGCAGCATCGAAGGAACGTATTGCTGTTTGTACCATTCTTGTTAAGCTTTGCCCCCATGTCTGAAGATCTACAGAAAGACGGCATACCCCCGAATGAGGATACTGTTATGCAACAAGATCCATTACCAATGGTTGCATTTGCTGTTTCCTCACTTGCTCATGAGTTGAATCGTGAAGTGTTTGGTGTGGTAAAAAATCCTTTAAAGCTTGCAGCGAGCCTAGTGAGTGTTGTGGCAAACAGAAAGATTTTCCCATCACAAGCAACAATGGACAATCTTCACCACTGGTCGAATGGCTGTGGCATAGTATGCGCCTCCTCTCACCAAGAGAGAGTGGCTGCGATCCTCCAGTCGCATATAGCCCTTGCAGATGAGCTTGCAGAGCAATATGCCACTGAAAAACCCTACCTTAAATTACAAGCTCTCCGAGACAAGGCGCGTCATAGTGCGGCTCGGGCTGTGTGGTTTTGGGATCCTACTACGGGAGATCTCGAAACATTTCTTCGTCAGGACATCGCTCTGGGGCTGGAGTATTATGATAAGCATGGTTCCTGGGGATTAGCGAAAAGTATAAGAGCAGGAACCTTTCTTTAGGCTCATCCTGCAATGCAAGAATATCTACTGAGTTGATGCTTGCCATCTGTAGCAACGCGGCTGTGGAGAATGTAAGACTTCCACATAGCTCAAAAGCTACGGAGGGCATCCTTCGCGTTGCGAAGGATGGTGGGCCGGGAGGGACCCTTCGTCGCTTCGCTCCTCAGGGCAAGCTCGACCAAAGATGCTCTTTCTTTTCCCGTCTCCAGCCTTTGATCTCTTTCTCACGTTTTCTTGCCTGATCACGATCTATTACTTCTTCAGACCATAACAACTTGGTCATGCCGGATTTTTTGGTGTGAGCACATGCAATGCCATTCTTATGCTCATGTAACCTCCGTTGCAAATCATTGGTGTGACCAACGTAGTAAGAACCATCCTGCAGTTCAAGAATATATACAGAGTACATGGCTTGCCATGAGGAGCCCGCCTCAGCGGGCGACGAATGGTGGGCCGGGAGGGACTCGAACCCCCGAAGGCGTAAGCCGCGTGATTTACAGTCACGTGCGTTTGACCACTTCGCTACCGACCCACGGAGCTATCTTATCGAAAGTCCGCTGTCGGCAAAGAAGAAAAAAGCCAAGAAAAGGCCTTGTCTCATTTTCCTTTTACTAAGTACCGATACAGCTCTGCAAAAATAACACCGCCAATGAAAGGTGCTAGGAGATAGGTGAGACTCACTGACCGCAGGCCGATGGCGACTGCGGGATTTACGATGCCGTTGCCAACGGAAGATGCAATCGTTGCTCCGAGAAAGAGCGATCCACCGACCGTAACTCCAGCAGGACCACCTGAAGCTTTGCCGTAGACAACGGAGCAGACGCCCGCGACGAGGAGACCTGCACCGAGTGCTTCTGCTATACCGATGCTGAGTCCTTCCAGAGCTCCGGCATCCACGGGAATGATCTGGAGAATTGTGAGGAAGGGCGCAACAAGCATCGCTCCGATGATCTGGGAGACGATATAGCCGATAGCAGATTTTGCATTCATTTTGCCGATGCACCAGAGACCGACGGTGACTGCGGGATTCACGTGCGCGCCGCTTACGGGTCCGAGTACGTAGACGAGGATCATCAGTGTAAGGCCGGCTATTGCCGGCGTGGGGATGCCCGACGGCATCACGATACTGAGACTGACGGCAAGCGTTAGAAGAAATGTGCCGAGAAGCTCGGCTGTGTAGAGGCGGAGGTTTTGCATATGGATAGTAGGATTACGGCATATGGGCAATATGTGCAAGGATGTCGGCTTGCGGGAGTATGAGGATTAGGATTTGGCAGCTGGCATACCGCAGGCCTGATTTCTACGTTGCATTTGCGAAATCCGTGCATGGACGTACCCTTTCCCATGTACTTGCAGGCAATTGGATTTCTCTCCCTCTACTACCGACAGTTTGTGAGAGTTGTGTGATGCCGTCGTTCACTGAGGTACTTTCATGTGATGTATCCCGTTGCATATTTGCTTGATCAGGAGTTCGTACTTCTGTGAGTGCGTTCATAGAATGAATGGGGGAAAGAGTGTTTCCAGTCTCGTCCTGCAGGATTTCCCGTGTTCCTTTTGAGAAGAGCGAAGTCAGTAAACTCCGGTATTCTTTGATCAACTCCATGCATCACCTGTCACCCCGAAATACCCTATCGCCCTTTTAATGGCTTGAAGCATTGAACAAAAAATGTGTTCAATTCGACTGGAGTTGCCGCAATGCCTCCATCGCTTTTGCGTTCCCTGGATCGTACCCGAGTACTGCCTCAAATTGTTCAATGGCCTTATTGGTTTGTCCTCGATTGGCCTCGAGTATTCCCAAGTTGATGCGCGCAGCGATGAACGAAGGAGCAAAATCTATGGCCTTTGCATATCCGGAACGTGCTTCTGTCATGCGGTTCATCTTTTGCAGTACAACCGCGCGATTGAAGTGTGCTTGTGGAGCAAAGGGGTCAATGACGATTCCTTGATCCAATACTGCAAGGGCTTCGTCGTATCGCCTTGTCGCCGAATACAGCGCGCCGAGATTAAGATAGGCTGGTGAGAACTTGGGAGCAATCTGGAGTGCTGTTTGATATTGACCTTCCGCTTCTCCCATTCTGCCTTCCGTCGCTGCGATGATGCCGAGGACTAGGTGAGCATTGGGGTTCATCGGGTCTTTTTCAAAAGCTTCCTGGCCGAATTTCTTTGCAGCAATGGGATCTCCGGATTGCCGGAGCGCAGATGCGAGGTTGCTGAGGATTTTTGAGCTGACCGGATCGGTGGAGCCCTCCCGATGCGGCAAATGTTTTGCAATTGCTAACGCTTGTTCGTATTCCGTGATTGCATTTTTGAGTGTTCCTTCGCTGCGGTGTTCCGTCAGGAAATTTCCAAGGTTGTTATGGGCGACATGGGAAGTGGGATAGTGCGCAAGAACATTGGTGAACAGGGCTTCGCTACTCGCCCAGGTTTTGGTTTGACGGATGGAAAGGGCGATGCAGGTTGCGATGATCAATACCATCACCCAGGGTACCAAACGCTTGCGGTAGAGACGCACTGGCAGTGCGTCTCCTCGCAGCAAAGACATCACACCCATCCCCAGACCCAGAAGTATCCCCACCTGCGCAAAATACCCATACCGATCCGAGGTGATGTAGATCGTTCCCCCTTTGGCGAAATTCAGAAGACTCGGCGCAAGAGCAAAGAGGAAGAAGAGAAATGCGAGGAGGGGAGTGCGGGCGCGTTTTGTAAGAAACAGGAAGCCGAGGAAACAGGTCAGACCGAGAAGAGAGAGGAGTGGAATCCAAAACCGCGGATCGGAAGGCGCAACCAGTTCATTGAACGGATACAGCACAGACAAACCAGATGGCAGCAACCATTTTCCAAGCGTGAAGACGACGGCCTTGCTCGGCACGAGGATTGTTTCCATCGCCGTGACTCTCCCGATCTGCCCCGCTTTTCCGAAGATGGCGACCAGCGCAAAGACAAAGCTCAAGGCAAAGAACGGAATTTTCTCGATGAATAGATCTTTATGGATGCGTCGCTTCGACCAGAGATCCACGATCAGGAGGATCAATGGAACAGTTAGGATCGTAACCTTGCTCAGAAGGCCGAGGGTAAACAGCGTAAGACTTCCGTAGTACCAGCGTTTGTTCCCTGTCGTATTCCATTGAAGATACAAAAGGATGGAACCGAGAGCAAAGAATGTCGAAAGCAAATCTTTGCGGGCACTCGCCCAGGCAACGGCTTCCACGTTTATGGGATGGACGGCAAAGAGGACACCCAGAAACAATGCGATCCACCCTACATTGATTTGCGATTGGCGATTGGCAATTTTCGATTGATCACGGAGAAAGAGTAACCAGTAGAGAAGCCATGTTACAAGAACGGCATTCATCGCATGCCAGAGAATATTTTGTAGATGGTAGATAGCCGGATGGATGCCGCCGATCAAAAAATCAAACTGGTAGGTCAGGAGCGTGAGCGGAATGTAGAGCTCCGGATCGTACGTCGAAAAAATCGTGCCAAGAGTTTTAAAACTGATGCCGCGGATCGCCGGATTGTCGTAGATCAGTAGACCGTCATCCCAGCGGACGAAGGGATAGTCGATCGAGCGTCCGTAGATCAGGAACACTAGCGAGAAAAGTATGCCAAGAGTCATGAGGACTTGAGCCTTTGACGGGTGAGGATAGTTCATCATATGCGAAATACTACAAGGCCACTCCCACCGTCGACTTCAGCAATGCACCAATGCCGTACGCTACAAAAGCTCCCGCTGCTCCTACACTTACGATTTCTATAGGCCCACGCCACAAGTGCTCTCGCGTTATCCAGCTTTTGGTCAGTCCCAACAGTGCGAGCGCGATTCCAGTTGAGATCACTGCAACGCTGAACCGTTGCTCTGGTACCAATGTAAAGAGATAGGGGAGCAGGGGAATAACGCCAAAAATCTGAAAACTAAGAAAGGTGATGAGCGCGTGCAAGACGGGGTTATTCGTAGATTCCTTTGTGAGCCCGTGCTCGGCATGCATCATCGTATCAGCCCAGACAGTTTTGTCTTTGGTGATTACCGCTGTCACGCGCTCCAGGTCTTGCCCAGTAAATCCTTTTTCACTGAAGAACTCTCGGATTTCTTCGCGCTCAAGATCCGGATGATCCTCGATCTCTTCAAGTTCTTCTTTGTGAATCCGTTTGAACTGGTCGCGTTCTGATCGCATGGACAGATATGCACCAGTCGCCATGGAGATGCTGTCTGCCAGGAGATTGGCGACACCGAGGATGATCACGATATACCTAGGGAGCCCTGCACCCATTGTTCCTGCTACCACCGCAAACGTCGTTACGATTCCGTCATTGCCACCGTAGACGATATCCTGAATGACGCTGCCGAGACGGTGCCCGTGGATTTCCTCTTCGCGGTGTTTTTTGTAGCGCTCTGCAAAACCTTCTGTCGTTTGTTGCATAGTGATAATCTTAGCACAATGCGATAGCTTTTATCCGAACACATTATTTATACAACTCTTGCTTTCAGCATCCCCCTCGATTGCCAGAACATCACGGCAACCGCTCCCAGAAATATTGCCCAGAGCATACTGGCTCCGGTTTGCGGTTGCTCAGGAGGCTCCGGTGCGCCGCTATGAAAGTTCTCTGTCACATTTGCTCCAATGGTGTTTTGATTTGTCGGAAGAGAAGCCGGAAGCGTCGTTGGTGCCGTATCGTACGTGCTCGGGTTTACCGGGATGCTCGATCCAAAGTTTTGAGGATAGACGACATTCTCTTGCGTGGATTCTTCAGGAAATTCAACGGGTTGCTCAAAGACATCAGAAGCCTCCCATAGTTCAAGAGGCTCCTCATATGGTTCAGGATCCGTCGATGTGTCAAAAGCTTCAGTATTCGAATCACGCACCATCTGCTCGGCGAGCGCTTCGAAGTCAGGCATTGGATCATTAAATCCCATGGTTTCTCCGGAAATCTGCGCCTGCTCATCATCGAGCGTGCCATAGGCGACAACACCCATCGAAAATGCCATGAGAATCCCGACAATCGCCGCGGGTCTCCGCGAGATGGACTTTGTTCCAGCGGGGATCTTTGTGGGTGTTGCCTTGCTTTGAGCGATGCGCACAGGAACGGGTGCAGCGTCGTCCGTTGCCTGCCAGTGCGGATGCAGGGTAGTCATACGGAAGTCGTTTCAGAAATGGCGATCATCTGTCTGCGGGAAGCAAATCCCGTACCGATGACAGCGGAGAGCAGTGCGAGTGTGAGAGCGATGGAGGGGATACCGGTTTCCCCAGGAACCGTTCCTCCATTTCCCGTGACACTGCCTTGGAGAGGATTTTTGCCGGGACCATCATCGGGGATGGATCCTGCGGCAAGCGGTGCCGTCGAAGTCTTCGGATCACCGACCGTTACCGCTACCTCCTGGCTGAAGGCACTTTCCTGATCGACGAGGTTTACTGCACGGAGCGCGAAGTAGTAGGTGGTGCCGACCGGAAGCGAGCGGATGGCGAGACTTTTTATAGATGCTTCAACGGTTTTGCGTTGGATGTACCGTCCTGTCGTTGTTCCGTAGTAGATATTATAGGCTTTGAGTTGCGAAGAATTCAGGCCTTCCCAACCGAGATACACGGAGCTGCCTTCGGTCGTCACGCGGAGATTCTGCACCTGAAGGAGCGAGAATGCGGAGCTGTCCGCTGCCGTCGGAATTGCAGGGGTCGCCGTGGATGGGGCAGTATCCTGCCGCTGGGAATCCAGAGACGGGATACAGACATTGGCAATACACAGAGTCGACTGGCAGTCTTTATTGGACTGACAAGAAGATCCTACAGCCGCAAGTGCATTTTGTGGTGAGGGCACAGGGGTACTTTGCGGTGGAGCCACAGCGCTGCAGGTGTTATCAACGCATTGGCCGCTCGCGCATTGGTTGTCACTGCCACATGCCACTCCGCCGGGCTGCGGAGCAGTACCCTGGCAGATACCGGAGACACAGTGGGATGAGCGGCATTGATTATCGGTAATACATGCTTCACCGTCGCTGAGGAGTTCTGTGTCCGATGGTGCAGGTGTAGTATTTTCTGAGCTTTCTGCGGATTCCTCGGATATGGTTGCGGTGTTTTCCGTCGCTTCCGGAGACTCCTGCTCAGCAAAGACAACATGGAGTGCACCGGGTTCCCTGTTGATGAGATGGAGCTCCTCCTCGCCAGTGCCCGAGACGACGGTCGAGTGGCCACCGGATTGCACATCGAAGAAGTTGAGTGCGGTTCCGCCCGGCGTTACCTTCAGGATAGTGAACTGGACGCGGGCGACAAAGACTTGTAAATCACGGGGACCGCCGCTTTCGACTGATCCCTCGATCTTGGCGTAGCCTTCTACTTCGTCAAAATCACTTTCTCCGGGCGTAATCACAGGAAAATCTTCGCTGAGCGTAATCAAATCCCCGTGCAATATATTCGGATCATAGGAGAGCCATGCACGCACTCTCGTCAGTTCCTGTATGTTGGGATTTTCTATAACGATGTCGAGGTCAAGAATATCGCCAACAGCGAGGTTTGGGGTTTTGAGTGTCTGGGGATCTTCCACAGAGAAACTTGGGCAGCGAATTTCTTCCAGAGAAGCTCCATGGAGGGATAATCCAATCATCTCCTCTTCTAGTGCGTCGAGGGTCTGTATTCCCAGTGCATCCATTTCTCTTTTATAGACAGCGTTGTCCTCTTCGTATCCGACAAGACAGTGAGGGCGAAGGGTAATCGTCGTTTCCCTTCCTATGGCGAATGCGCTTTGGATCGGCATCGTCGCAATCAACAAAGAAAGTGTAGATACAACGAGCCTGTGATAGAGAAAATATTTCATAGGGTATTAGCGTTTCTCAAGTGTTACGAGGATGCGCAGGGCATCGTCCACCGTCAGAAGACCGTCGCCATTGCCTGGACGATTTCCAGGACCACGATGGCGTCTCCGATGTCCAATGTGCCGTTACCGTTGATATCACCGCGGATCTCGCCGTTGCCCGCTTCGATGAAAGCGATGGGATGGATGTCTCCGGCTGTTTCGATGCCAATGAGAAATGCGCAGGCTATGGTCGCAGTGCCCATCATGAGCACCGAGAATCGGGAAGTGCGGCGTAGGTTTTTGTTTGGCATTCCTTCTATTATAGGACGAAATGCGATTTTGCTCCACTGAGCATACTGGATATATCGTGCTATTGTTCTATAGTTATACCGATTGTCGCTTTGTCTGATGCAGATTGTATTATAATATAATAATTTACAAATAATACAATATCGCATCTTCGTTTATACTTATCAACGTGCCCCCTCAAATCTTCCTCATGACTGGCGTCAATGGTTACCAGATTTCCGAGGAGCGCCACCGATGGATATCGGGATTCCGAGAAAAACACGGAGCGGAGAACTGTAGTCGCATTGCAGGGGCAACGATCACCTATCCATTGCTTCTCGACGAAATTGCTGTACTGCCATTTACCGCACAGAAACGATTGGTGGTGGTCGAGGGAGTTCCGGCATTTGAGAAAGAAGAAATGGAGCGTTTGCCAAAGGACATTCATCCTGACGTACTGCTTCTCTTCATTGATGGCTCTCCTGATCGTCGCAGGAGCGGGATCAAAGCCCTTCTCACCCTTGCTGAGGTGCGTGATTGCCCGGAGCTTTTGGGGAGCGCACTCGAAGCGTGGATCCGTGACATGTTTGCAAAGGAGGGAACATCGATTCTTCCCCAAGCATTACGGGCTCTTCTCGGTACCGCCGGAAATGAGCAAATAATCCTCATACAGGAGATTTATAAACTTGCTCTTCACTCCATGGGAAAGCCGGTGACAGAGGCGGATGTCGAGATGCTCGTATTGCCCGCAGGAGAGCGAAATATCTGGCAACTCATGGATTTGCTTGCCGAAGGTGATCCTGCCCGAGCTCTGCGATTTGTGAAGGAGCTCACTGCGCGAGGAGAGACCACGGGAGGGCTCTGGTCCATGCTTCTTTGGATCGTTGCCCAACTTACTGCTGTGTCATCCGCTGTCCAGGATGGTGCCAGATCTCCCCAAGACATCATGAAGAAAGCGGGCGTGAAGTTTGGCACAGCCCGGAGCCTCTACCCCGTAGCGCGGCGAATGGATGTGGCTAGGCTTCGTCACGTCCTTCGTCGGTTTGCAGAGGCCGACATGGATTTAAAAACGGGAGGATTGCGCGCCACCGCAGATTCCCCGCAGGAAGCGGAGGGCATTTTAGATGTATGTTTGGCGGAATTGTGCAGGAAAGTGACATAGAGCTTGGGTCTAAGCCGTACCCCCTAAGCCCTCTGTCTCGATTTTCTTGAGCAAATCCTCTGCCTGCGTGTCCTCCGTTTCCTCACTTTGCCGCTCGGCCGATGCCAGCTTCTGCCTCCGGGAACGACGCTCTTCATCTGCGCGACGTATCAATTCCTCCTGCCCCAATGAAGATATTTCCTTGCTGTACTTCTGGTCGATGGCCNNNNAGCTGTGTCTTTTCATTGTCGAGGATCTGCCGCAAATTCTGCACCTGCTCCGGCGTCATGATGGGAAGGATATTGATCCAATACTGTCGCTCTTCATCATTCATACTCTCGGATGCCTGGATCAGCGCAATGATCTCCCCGAATTTTTGTTGTGTTTCGGGGGGTATGACGAGCGTTGTCTGGGATGGCGAAGGAGTTGCTGACACAGCTATAGGATAAGCGTAAAGTCTCCCAGCGCACCAGTCTTGGTGCGCGTTCATGATTATAGAATAATGGCGCGCACGTAGACACGTGCGCTAGGTGGTTTTTTACTATGAATCAAACGCAGGTATTAGGCCACCTTCAGCACTTCATACTTAAACTTTCCCGCAGGTGTAGGTACCTCGACAATGTCGCCTTTTCTCTTTCCAAGGAGAGCGCGGCCGATAGGGGATTCATTGCTGATCTTGTGTTCAAGAGGATCTGCCTCGGTCGACCCGACGATGATGTAGGTCTCCGGGTCTTCGCCTTCGGAGCGGTTGCGCACGGTGACGGTTGTCCCAATGTCAATATCTTTGTCGCGCTTGGTATCCACTTTTTTCTCCGAGATGATTTTGGCGTTCTTGATCTTCTGCTCAAGTTCCAAAATACGACCTTCAACGAATGCCTGCTCGTTTTTCGCCTCTTCGTATTCGGAGTTCTCTGAAAGGTCTCCGTAGGAGATGGCTTCCTTCAGTCGCTGAGCCATTTCCTTGCGGCGCACGGTTTTGAGGTACTCCAGTTCTTCCTTTAGTTTCTTCAAGCCCTCTTTCGTGACGAGCGTCTGGTCATCATCGCCCGTAGCAGAACTTCCTCCTGGAGAGAGGATATCTTTCTCGGGATCTCCGGATTCGGAGTCTTCATCCTTATCTTTTACCCTTTCTTCGGGGAGTTCGTCATCCGTGAGGAGATCATCGTCATTGGGCATAATAAAGGGGTTGAAAGCGGAGGGATTGTACGGGATTTTGGGTGGATGACAACAAGAATAGCTGCAGAAGCTCTCACAGAGCTTTTAGCAGATCTGGCCAGGCCATCAGCGGCAATGTGTCCACATTTTCCCGTGTCAGGGCTTCCACAAATCGCTTCAGAAGCTGGACGTTTGTGAGGAGTGGAATACCGTGATCCGTTGCAATTCTTCTAATGAAGTAGCCATCTGTTCGCTCTGTGGAGGTAGAATGCGTGGGTATATTTATAACCAGATCAAGGCGCATGGATTCCAGATATTCGCGGATATTGGGGGACCTGGGCTCACTGACTTTGTAGAGTAGCCCTGAGGCGATGCCCCGTGTTTCCAGAAATTCATGGGTGCGGGCAGTGGCGAGGAATGAAAAACCGAGTTCCTGCAATGCATGGAGTGAGGGGAGAATCTCCACTTTATCCTCGAGGCGACCCACCGTGACGAGGATATTTTTCTTTGGCATGGTAAATCCCACCGCGAGGAGGGCTGTGAGCAATGCCTGTTCAGCGTTCTCTCCAAAGCAAGCGACTTCGCCGGTACTTGCCATCTCCACGCCAAGACGCGGATCTGCGCCCTTAAGGCGGCTGAAGCTAAACTGCGCCGCTTTTACTCCTACGTGATCGAGATCGAGGGTTTGATACTGCTTGTCGCTTGGAGCTTTCCCGAGAAGTGCCTGGGTCGCGAGCACCGCAAAATTTACGCCGGTCACCTTGCTTGCAAATGGAAAACTCCGGCTGGCACGCAAATTGCACTCGATAACTTTAAGGCGGTTATTGACAGCGAGAAACTGGATGTTAAACGGGCCAGAAATTTTGAGTCCTGCTGCAATGCGTTTGCCGATTCCCTTAATACGCCGGAGGGTCTCTAAGTTCACGCGTTGCGGCGGCAGGACAATTGTCGCATCCCCCGAGTGCACGCCTGCATTCTCAATATGTTCGGCAACTGCATAGAGGAGGAGTTTTCCATTCTGGGCCACACCGTCAAGTTCGATCTCCTTCGCTCCCACTTCGAACTTTGAGACGACGATCGGCGTTTCTTTGTTTACATATGCAGACAGACTTACATATTCCTCCAGATCTGCATCCGTATGCACTACGGCCATCGAAGCACCGGAGAGCACATAACTCGGTCGCACGATCACCGGATACCCGACCGATGCGGCAAATGCGACTGCCCCAGAGAGATCGGTAAACTCTTTCCATGCAGGCTGATCTACGCCAAGGGTATCCAAGAGCGAGCTGAATTTGTGGCGGTCTTCGGCGCGATCGATATCTTCCGGAGCCGTACCCAAAATGGGGATTCCCGCGGCGGCCAGCTTTGGAGCGAGGGAATTCGGAATTTGTCCGCCCATGGAAACTACCACGCCCTCAGGATGCAGGAGATCGGTAATATCGCGCACACGCTCTTCCGATAGTTCATCGAAGAAGAGAATGTCGCACTCATCGTAGTCGGTGCTTACGGTTTCCGGATTACTATTGATCATCGCGACGCGCTTGCCTTGCTTCTGTAATTCATGTCCCGCTTGCACGCAGCACCAGTCGAATTCCACCGAGGAGCCGATGGAGTAGGGGCCGCCGCCGAGGACGATTACCGTAGAACGATTTGCAATTTCGGATTTGCTATTTGCGATTTGCAACTCTTTTTTATCGAACTGAACGTCATGCTCGGTTCCGTGATACGTGAGGTACAGGTAGTTCGTCTGTGCAGGGAATTCCCCCGCGAGCGTGTCGATCTGCTTCACGACCGGCAAGATGCCCATGGCTTTGCGTTCTGTGCGCACTTCTTCCGATGATCTCGCCGTAAGATTGCCGATGTTGCGGTCGGAGAATCCGGATTTTTTTGCGTTCAGAAGGAGTTCTTTGGGAAGTGGTTCGCTCCCAAGTTTCCGTAGCTGTTTGCTGATTACGCAGCAACTGCGGATGCGTTCCAGAAACCAGCGGTCTATCCCTGTAGCAATCGATACTTCCTCCGGGGTCCACTCTCCTGCAAGTGCTTCGGCGACTGCAAAAAGCCGCCGGGGCGTGGGGCGCTTCACTTCCGCAGTCAGATCATCAAAGGTGAAGAGCGTATAATTCAGCCCCTCAGCACCGATCCTGAGCATCCGAATGGCTTTCTGAAGGGCTTCCTCGAAGGTACGTCCGAGAGCCATGACTTCGCCCACGGATTTCATTTCGCTGGTTACGTGATCCGAGACAAAGCGAAATTTCTGCAGATCCCACCGTGGCATCTTTACCGCAACATAATCCAGTGAGGGCTCGAAGTCGGCGCAGGTTTTTTTGGTAATCGCGTTTTGTATCTTGGGAAGCGTATATCCGAGGGCGAGTTTCGCTGCGACAAATGCGAGCGGATAGCCGGTCGCTTTCGAGGCGAGTGCCGAGCTGCGACTGAGGCGCGCGTTTACTTCGATCACGCGGTAATCCCGTGACCGCGGATCGAGTGCGTATTGGATATTGCATTCTCCGATAATGCCGAGGTGGCGTATGACCTTGAGCGCAATCGACCTCAGCATCTGGTAATCCTGGTTATCGAGTGTCTGGCTCGGTGCGACGACGATGGACTCTCCGGTATGGATGCCGAGCGGATCGACATTTTCCATATTGCATACCGTGATGCAGTTATCCACCCGATCCCGTACGACTTCGTACTCGATCTCCTTCCAGCCGGTGAGATCTTCCTCGACTAAGACCTGCGGGGATTCCACGAATGCGATGCGGCAAAGTTCCACAAGCTCATCAGCATTTTTGGCTCTGCCACTGCCTTTTCCGCCGAGTGCGTACGCCGCGCGGATGATGACAGGGAATCCGATCTTCTCTCCTGCCGTTATTGTTTCGTCCATCGCATTACAGGCAAATGATCGTGGCACATGAACACCGATGGATTTTAGCTCTGCATTAAAGAGCGCACGATCTTCGGTCTTGCGGATACTCTCTACAGGTGTTCCGAGTACGGTGATATTGTGCTTTCGGAGGATACCTTCCGTATCCAGTGTAACTCCGCAATTCAGTGCAGTTTGGCCGCCAAAACTCAATGCAATCGCGTCCGGTTTTTCCTTCTCAATGATCCGTTCCACAAATGACGGCATTACCGGTACGAAGTACACGCGGTCAGCGAGCCCCCAGCTCGTTTGGTTCGTCGCGATATTGGGATTCACGAGTACGACGCGAAGTCCTTCTTCCTTAAATGCCTTGATTGCCTGGCTTCCGGAGTAATCGAATTCTCCCGCTTCACCGATCTTTAAAGCGCCGGATCCGAGAAGCAGAATCGTGCGGATATTGGAAAACAGGCCTCTCCCGCCCTGTTGGGCGCCGGAGGAGCCGACGTCCGTACTCGCGATCATGTCGGGGGGAGGGTAGTGGAGGAAGGGGGAAATGCAAAATAGAAAAGCGAAAAATTGGGTTTATAGGGAAATAATGAGAGATGATTCTCGGACTTTTAGGCTAGGGTAAGAGTTATTCTCTTCCCAATTCTGCATGCCCAAAAAAAGTGCGTCT